>DTUW01000001.1:0-3138 GCA_012963895.1 Campylobacterales bacterium
CACTAAGAGATGCAGGTATCAAATTTTAAGGGTAATCAATGGAAAAGATAAATAGAGAAGAGTTTGAAGAACATATTGTTCATATTGGTAGAGTTACAAAAGTTGTAAAAGGTGGTAGAAGATTTAGATTTACTGCCTTAGTTGTCGTTGGAAATAGAAAAGGGAAAGTCGGTTACGGCTTTGGAAAAGCGAAAGAGGTTCCAGAAGCTATAAAGAAAGCGATAGATGATGCTTTCAAGAATATCACTACTGTGAAAATCAAAGGCTCCACTATCGCTCACGATATTCAACATAAATACAATGCAAGTAAAGTGCTTCTAAAACCTGCGAGTGAGGGGACAGGAGTTATTGCAGGGGGTGCTCTTCGTCCAGTTCTTGAACTTGCAGGAATTCGAGATATTCTTACAAAGTCTCTCGGCTCAAACAATCCAGCTACTGTTGTCCGAGCTACTATTGAAGCACTTCAAAGATTGAAAGGATAGTAGATGGCTTTACACAATTTGAAACCGGCAAAAGGTTCAACTCATAAAAGAAAAATTGTGGGTCGCGGTCAAGGTAGCGGAATGGGAAAAACTGCTACTCGCGGAAACAAAGGGCAGAAGTCGAGAACAGGATATAAGAGAAAAAGAGGTTTTGAAGGTGGCCAACAACCATTGGCTAGAAGATTGCCTAAGGTTGGATTTAAATCAAGAGTTGTTAAGCCACTGGCTATCAATGTAGATAAGTATCAGAAAATAGCATCTCTTGATGAGATAACAGTTGAGACTATCAAACAGGTATATAAATTGGGTAAAGGTGTTACTGCTATAAAACTCATCGGTAAGAGTGCCAAGGATTTGGCTGATAAAATCAAAGATAGCAAAGTTACCTATTCAGGTGCGAAATCTAAATAACGATGAATCAAGCTCTCATCAATAAGATTCTAATTACTCTCGGGTTTCTACTTCTATATAGATTACTGGCTTATGTGCCAGTCCCGGGGGTTGATGTCGATGTTATAAAATCCTTCTTTGATGCTAACTCCTCCAATGCTCTTGGGCTATTCAATATGTTTAGCGGTAATGCTGTTAGTAGATTGAGTATTATCTCTCTTGGTATCATGCCCTATATTACCGCCTCTATTATTATGGAACTCCTCGCCGCAACCTTTCCATCTCTTGGAAATATGAAAAAAGAGAGAGATGGAATGACCAAATATATGCAGATTATTAGATATGTAACTATATTGATTACCGTTATTCAAGCCATCGGGGTATCTATCGGTCTTCAAAGCCTTTCACAAGGTGGTAGAAGTGCTATTATGATAGATACAGATATATTTGTTCTTGTGGCTACTTTCTCAATGCTTACAGGAACTATGTTGCTTATGTGGATTGGAGAGAGAATTACTCAAAGAGGGATTGGAAACGGTATCAGTCTTATCATATTTGCTGGGATTGTTTCTGGAATTCCAACAGCAATTGGTGAAACTATCTCCCTTGTCAATACAGGAGCTATGAGTTTCTTAGCGGTATTGGGAATTGTTACTATTATCCTTGCCACTATCTGGCTTATCATATATGTAGAACTTGGAGAGAGAAGAATTCCAGTAACATATGCTAAAAAAGTTTTGATGCAAAATAGAAATAAAAGGGTAATGAACTATATCCCTGTAAAAGTAAATCTTAGCGGAGTAATTCCAGTTATCTTTGCATCAGCCCTATTGATGTTTCCTCTCACACTACTTCAATCATCTACAAATGAGTATGCGATGGCGGTTGCCGATTTCCTAAATCCAAATGGAATGGTATTTAGGATATTGATGTTTATCTTTGTAGTCTTCTTCTCTTTCTTCTATGCCTCTATTACATTCAATTCCAAAGATATTGCCGACAATTTGAAGAGACAAGGTGGATTTATCCCTGGTATTCGTCCGGGCGAACATACCAAAGAGTTTCTAAATGAGGTGGCGAGTAGATTAACCGTAACAGGTGCTATATATCTTGGGATTGTTGCCACATTGCCGTGGTTGCTTATCAAAGGTATCGGTGTTCCTTTCTTTTTTGGTGGGACTGCGGTTCTCATTACCGTTCAGGTAGCATTAGATACTATGAGAAAGATAGAGGCTCAAATATATATGAGTAAGTATGAAACCATAAGTGCGGTTGGACTTTAATGGCTATTCCAATTAGAAAGCCAAAAGAGATAGAGGCTCTTAGAAGAGCCAACCGCATAGTTGCCCAAACTCTCGACCTACTTAAACAGAAAGCGAAAGAGGGAATATCACTAATCGAACTTGACAAGATTGCTGAGGATTTTATCCGCTCCAAAGGGGCTAGACCCTCTTTCAAAGGACTTTACGGATTTCCCTCCTCTGTATGCACATCTGTCAATGAGGTTATTATCCACGGCATTCCTACCGATTACACTTTGAAAAATGGCGATATTGTTGGGTTTGATGTTGGTGTTGAACTCGATGGCTGGTTTGGTGATGGAGCTATTACAATAGGGATTGGAGAGATTTCAGAAGAGGATAAGAGGCTTATAGCTTGTGCAGAAGATACCCTATATCATGCTATCTCTATTATTAGAGACGGTATGAGATTTAAGGAACTTAGTTACGAAATTGAGAAGTTTATTCGCAATCGCGGATATGTGCCTCTTGCCAACTTCTGCGGACACGGTATAGGTCGGAAACCACACGAAGAGCCTCAAATCCTCAACTACCTTGAAGGTGGTTCGCCGAAACAGGGACCCAAGATTAGAAATGGTATGGTCTTCTCTATTGAGCCTATGATATGTCAAGAGGAGATGGAATCTCAGATACTTGATGATAATTGGTCTGTCGTCTCCATCGATGGCAAACGGGGAAGCCACTATGAGCATACTGTTGCCGTTGTCAATGGCAAAGCTGAAATACTTACAAAAATTTAGAAAAAGGAGTTAAATGGCTAAATCTGATGTAATTGAAGTTGATGGAAAAATTATAGAAGCTCTACCTAATGCTACTTTTCGGGTAGAGCTTGAAAATGGACATATTGTCTTATGTCATATCGCTGGAAAAATGAGAATGAACTATATTCGTATAGTCCCGGGTGATAGGGTAAAAGTGGAGCTAACTCCATATAGCTTAGATAAGGGTCGTATCACTTACAGATA
>DTUW01000001.1:3238-13378 GCA_012963895.1 Campylobacterales bacterium
AAATAGGGCGGTATCAGCCCTCTACAAACGAGTAAAGTAATTCTATCTCTTTGTCCCATATTGATGGGTCTATTGTCTCCAAAATTAGAGGAATATTTTCCATTCTATCGTCATTCATAATGAGCTTGAATGGTTCTAATCCTATCTCTCCTTTTCCTAGTGAGTGGTGTCTATCTACCCTGCTCCCTAACTTTACTTTTGAATCATTCAAATGCATTCCCATTAGATACTCAAATCCCACCACCTCATCGAACTTTTCCATTGTCTTTCTATACTCCTTTTCTGTTCGAATATCGTAACCAGAGCTAAATAGATGGCAAGTATCTAAACAGACCCCTATTCTGCTTCTGTCTTCTATTCCATCGATGATATATGCTAGATGTTCGAATTTGTAACCGAGATTGCTCCCCTGCCCCGCGGTATTTTCTATCACAAGGGATACCCCTTCTGTTTTATCTAAAACGATATTGAGACTTTCCACTATCAAATCGAGAGACTCTTTTTCGCTAATCTTTCTTAGGTGGCTACCTGGGTGAAAGTTCAACCTATCAAGCCCTAGCACTCTGCACCGTTCCACCTCATCGATAAAAGCATTGAGCGACTTCTCCCGTTTCTCTTTTTCAGGGTGTCCAAGATTTATCAAATAGCTATCGTGTGGTAGAACTTGATGAGGTTGAAAATTGAACTTTTCCATGTTCTGATGAAACTTATCGATAGTTTCACTATCAAAAGGTTTAGCTTTCCATTGTCTTTGGTTCTTAGTAAATAGGGCAAAGGCGGTAGCTCCTATCTTATGTGCATTGATAGGAGCATTGAAAACTCCGCCAGAAGTGGATACATGAGCCCCTACATATTTCATGTAATCTCCTCTATCTTTTTTCGAATAGTATTGAAAATAGCTTCTACACTGTTCGATGAATCGATTTGCAGGGTCTCTATCTCCAATTTTTCTAACCAGAAACTAATATTGTCTTGGACTGATAGGCTGTAATCGATACCTCGAATCTCAATATTGTCTCTTTTCAACTCTTGTGATTTCCTTCTCATTAGTTCATCTCTTGAAATTGTGAGAAAGATAACCAAGTTTGGTAGGGTCTTCTCAACACTCATCAAATTCATATCTAATATGGTCTCCTCTTCAATTCCTCCATTACTCTTAGCATATGCCATGCCCGATATTATCGAGCGGTCGCTAATTACAACTTTTCCAGCTTCTAAATTTGGTTTTAATACCCTTCGATAGTGTTCAGAGCGGTCGGCAAGGAATAGGAGGAATTCGGAAAAGTGGTGAAGTGCAAAATCATCGTGAAGGAGAATATCCCGAACCTTCTTACCAAATTGAGTTCCTCCCGGTTCACGAGTGTAAATAAAATCTGGAAACTCCTTTTTCAATTTCTCTATTTGGGTGGTTTTGCCCACAAAATCTATACCCTCAAAAACTATATACATCTCTACCTACCTCAAATATTCAATAACTGCTGTGGCTCTCTTCTTCTCAAAGTAGCTATCAACTGCCCTTTTTTGCCTTAATAGTAACTCTCTATTACGAATTTCATCAACCACCTCATCGAACTCCAAAACTCTTTCCCCCTCCTTTCTACTTAGATATAGAAATGCATATCTACCACCAAAAGGGAAAATTTTCGAAAATTCACCCTCGTGCAGATTGGAAAGGATATTCTGTAATTCAGGAGAAATATCTCCCCATCGCAATACTCTATTTTCAATTTGGACACCTCTACTAAATCGTAGAGGGTTTGATAGCTTCTCTTTTAAAACTCCAATATCTCTGGACATATATAGAGTGATATAGTATCTATCGGCAATTTTCCACCTCTCCATATTTTGAGAATAGATGTCTCTCAACTCTTGCAAACTTGGCTGAGCCACTTTGGAACTTGCAACCATTCGATATAGCTTAGAGTGGGCTATCTCCTTTTTTATCTTCTCCAAAAACTCATCTTTTGAGATACCTTGAAGGGAAAGGGTTCTAAATAGAATCTCCTTAGAAGGTATTCCGCTTTGGGCTAACATTCTATCTATTCCATTATCTATCTCTTCTTGGGTTACTTCTATATTTAGTCTTTTGATTTCATACTCCTCCAAAGAGTATCTAATTAGAAATTGAACCGCTTTCGGTTTGGAAACTCCCAACTCTCTTTGAGCCTGTTCTATATCAAACAGTGTAATTGGTATTCCATTCACCTTTATCGCTATGCCATCTACCAATTTTCCTAGTAGGAATAGGGGTAGAAGTAGAAAGAATAGTTTTTTCATTGTAGATACTTTCTAATTTTTTCTTTGAGTTGATGAGGTTGCAATCCTAATCTCTCTTCAACATCGCTACTTTTTCCGTGAGGAATAAATCTATCTTCAAACTCGAAAGAGACCACCTCTATATCTGTAATTCCATTATCAGATAGGAATTCGAGGATTGCACTTCCAACCCCTCCCATCTTAACACTATCACTAAATATAAACCATTTGGTATATCTCTCGCTCAAACTCTTTAACATCTCGCTATCGAGAGGCTTAACAAATCTCAAATCGAGTAGAGCCGGTTCTATGTCGCATAGTTGTAGAGTTTTGTAAGCTCTACCAACTCCATTACCATATCCGATAAAGAGAATATCACTATCTCCCTCTAATAGAAGTTGAGATTTACCAAACTCGAAAGGGGTGGCTCTGAATTCATCTTCTAATATGAAACTGCCTCGCGGATACCTGAATGCAATCGGAGTTGGAAACTCTTTCGCAAATTCTACTGCCAACTCCAAAGTAGCTCCATCTCGTGGGGCAAAAAGAGTCATATTTGGAACTGCTCTAAGATAGGAAATATCAAAAGCCCCTTGGTGGGTCTCTCCATCTTCTCCAACTATTCCTGCCCTATCAATTGCAAAAGCCACAGGCAAATTCATTAGAGCTATATCGTGTATTACTTGGTCGTAGCCCCGTTGAAGGAAAGTGGAGTATATCGCACAAAATGGCTTAAATCCCTCTTTTGCTAATGGACCCATAGATGTAACGGCATGTTGTTCTGCTATCGCCACGTCCCAAAATCTATCGGGAAACTTTTCAATTAGAGGGGATAGCCCCGTTCCGCTAGGCATCGCTGCCGTTACCCCAACCACCTTACAATCCTCCTCAGCTATCTCTAATAGCTTGTTGGAAAATATAGAGGTAGCCGAAGCTCTCTTTTTTCCTCCCTTAGGTTTTCCTGTCTCCAAATCGAAAGGAGAAACCCCGTGCCAATGTTCTAAATGTCCCTCTGAATAGGGATACCCTTTCCCTTTTAAAGTTTCAGCATGAACTATTACAGGCTTATTCATAGATTTCGCAAGTTGGAGAGTTGAGATGATAGATTCTATATCGTGTCCATCGATAGGACCTATATACTCTATTCCCATCTCCTCGAACATAATACCGGGGGTAATTAGTCTAAAACTCTCTTCAAACTTCTTAGCAATGTATGAAGCACTATCGGGAAAGTAATCCAATATCTCCTCTATCTTCTGTTTCAATTTCTGATAGAAACCACCTGCCATCGCTCTGGAAAGAATTCGGCTAATTGCACCTATCGGCTTTGCGATACTCATCTCATTATCATTTAGAATAATTACTATTGGATATTTTCTCTCTCCTAATTCATTTAAAGCCTCATAGACCATACCAGCACTCATTGAACCATCTCCAATAAATGCTACTGGTATTCTCTCGCCTTCTTCTCCTCTCAATCTGATAGCTTTTGCTACTCCAACTGCAAGGGATATAGATGTTGAACTATGTCCAGCTATATAGTAATCGTGTTCTGACTCTGATGGTTTTGTATATCCTGAAATGCCGTCCAGTTGTCTAAGTGTGTCGAACCTATCCCATCTATCAGTTATCAACTTATGAGCATATGCTTGATGTGAAACATCGAATATGAAAGGGTCTTTTTTGGAATCAAATACATAGTGCATTGCTATGATGAGGTCGGTAGCTCCGAGTGTAGAACTTAGATGACCTCCATTTTTGCTTACGACTTCTAAAATCCTATTCCTAATCCTCTTAGCTAACTCTTTCAGTTCGTCAATATCCATACTCTTGATATTCATGTATTCTCCATAATCGTGCTAATATATTTGGGTAAATTATATATGAAATCGTGGAGTGAGAAATTTGGGTAATAGAACTTATGAACTTATTGTAATTGGTGGAGGACCGGGCGGACTAGCTACTGCAATTGAGGGTCGCTATTTAGGTATTAGTGATACTCTTATTTTGGAGAAGGGACATAGCCACTCAATGACTATCCGAGACTATTACAAAGATGGTAAAAGGGTAGATAAGGATTGGAAAGGGGCAAAAGTAGATTTGGTCGGAAATATCCAATTTACAGATGGAACCAAAGAGACCACATTAGAACTTTTTGACCACCTCATCACAGAACACCAATTAGATATTAAATACCGTTCTGATGTTGAAGCTATTAGCCGTGTTGATAACTATTTTCGAGTTTTGGATACCAGTGGAAATGTCTATTTTGCAAAAAATGTAGTGATAGCAATAGGTAGCATGGGAAAACCAAACAAACCAGACTATCCTATCCCAGCTAAGATAAAAAAGGTAGTAAATTTCAATTTAGAAAAAGCTCAAAAAGGTGAAAAGTTCTTAGTAGTTGGGGGTGGGAATAGTGCGGTAGAGTATGCATTGGAGCTAACCAATATATCTAATGATGTAACTCTCACATATAGACGGGGTAGATTTACTAGGGTAAATCCCGAAAACCTGCACAATTTGGATATTGCAGTTCAAGATGGAAAATTGAAACTTAGAACCGCTACCGATATTAAGATGTTATCAGAAGAGAATGGAAAAATTGTGGTTCATTACCAACATGGAGAGTTGGAGAGCTATGACAGGGTTATTTATGCAATTGGTGGAGTGGTTCCAAAAGAGTTTTTAAAAAAGAGTGGAATAGAGATAGATAGTAAAGGAAAACCGATTTTAGATAGCAATTTTCAAACATCGGTAAAAAATTTATATGTAGTTGGAGATTTAGCGGTTCAATCTGGGGGTTCGATTGCTCTCGCTCTAAATCACGGCTACTATGTAGCAAAGGCGATAGCCAATGTTTAAGATAGAAAATATCCAAATCTCTGAATTGAAAGATGGAAAATATATCCGCCCAAAGAGATTGGAATATCTTCAAGATGGAATTAGAAAAAGTTGGGAGATAGTTCAGAGTTACGATAGTGTGGCTATTTTGATATATCACAAAGATAGAGATAGTTTCATCTTGGTTAAGCAGTTTCGTCCTGCTGTCTATATCAATGACAATAGATATACCAATACCTATGAACTCTGTGCGGGACTTATAGATAAAGATAAGACATTGGAAGAGATAGCGAGTGATGAGGTTGAGGAAGAGTGCGGATATAGAGTAGAGCCGAGCCAACTTCAAAAGGTAACTACATTTTTTACCAATGTCGGTTTTGCCGGTGCTAAACAATACCTATTTTATGTAGAAGTTGATGAAAGTATGAGAGTTGGAAAAGGTGGGGGGATAGATGGAGAGGTGATATATCTTGAATATCTTCCAGTTTCAGAAGCGAAAGAGTTTATTTTCAATGAGCAGTATGCAAAAACTCCCGGGCTAATGCTCTCTTTTTATTGGTGGTTTGATAAATTTAAGAAATATAAGTAGTGATTATAGACAAGGAATATTTTATTCTCATTTCTATACACTTCTCCAAACAAATTTTTTGAAAGGGGTTACATAATGGTAACTACAAAACTTAAAGGAAACGATGTAGCTCTCGCTGGTAGAGAGTTGAAGGTAGGAGATAAAGCTCCTGTGGTTCAAGTTGTCAATAGTGAAGATTTGAGTGATGTTCAAATTGGAGGCGGAACTGGTAAAAAACAACTTATCGTTGCTGTTCCTTCTCTTGATACTCCTGTATGTGCTACTGAGACTAAGAAGTTCAATGAGAAAGTAGCTCAAATTGATGGTGTAGATGTAATTGTTGTATCTATGGATTTACCTTTTGCTTCTAAAAGATTCTGTTCGACTGAGGGAATTGAAAATCTAGTAGTGGCTTCTGATTTCAGAAATAAAGAGTTCTCTTTCAATTATGGAACTATCATAGCAAACGGTGCTTTAACAGGACTTTCTGCAAGAGTTATCTTTATTCTTGATGAAAATGGAGTTGTTACATATAAACAAATCGTTCCTGAAATTACAGAAGAACCTAACTACGATGAGGTTCTTGAAGCACTAAAATAGTGATTGGTTGATTACATAGTTGTAGGTGGAGGGATTGCCGGTCTCTCCATTGCATATCTTCTACAATCTAGAAACTATTCAGTTCTTCTATTTGAAGCTGAAAAAATAGGTTCCGGCGGTAGCGGTGCCGCCGGTGCCTTTCTCTTTCCCAAAGTTGGAAAACAGGGCGAACTTGCCCACCTCATCAATTCAGCTATAAACTTCTCTATAAATTTCTATCTCAACCACTTTCCCAAATATATTCACCTTTCCAAATTACAATATGTAGATACCAATTCGATAGTAGATGGTGCGGTAGTAGATGCCGATGAGGTTCTGGAAAGCCTAGGCAGAAATATAGATATTTCATTTTCCAGAATCTCCAAGATAGAGGAGACCCCAAAAGGTTGGAGGGTTGGAGATATTGAATCTCGAAACCTGATATTAGCCACTGGTGCATTTCCAACTTTGGTAGATGAGCCATATATAAAAGTTCGTCCTGTTTGGGGGGAACGGATAGATATAACATCAGATAGATACCTAAATCAAAGCTATCACGATGAGATTTCTATATCTCAAACAATCAACGGAAAAATCAGGATTGGAGCTACTCACTTTCGAAATATCCTACATAGAGATAGCTCTATCTTAGAACAGGAAAAGTTGCTAAATCGGGCTAAAAAGATAGTAGATTTAGGAAATACTTCAATAGTTGGCTCATACTCCGGAGTCCGTTCAGCTTCGCATGACTACTTTCCAATCTTCGGAAAGGTAGTAAATTCACAAAAGACCATTGAAAAATTTCCCAATATTGTTCATGGTAAGAAATATAGAGAAGATGAATATATCTACTATCCCAATCTCTATATATGGACTGGACTTGGAGGATATGGCTTCTCTCTCGCTCCCTACCTTTCATCTCTTTTCCTCTCCAATAGACTACCTGCAATAGTTCAACCTCATCGCCGATTTTCAAGGTGGGTAAGAAAAAGAGAAAATAGATAGAATTTCTATATTTCTATTTTATGGAGTGATGAGGTTGGTAAAAAAAATAGTTTTCTATATAGCTATCCCAGTAATAGCTATATTGTTTCAAGGTTGTATATTTTTCAATGAAAGGGGTATCTCATCGAGATATTACAGCGATTGCCACCACTACTATGATAGTAGAGGTATCTACCATAAGAAATGTGATGAAAATATTGTAGATTATAAAGATTTGAATCCATTCAAGAATGGTGGCAATGGGGTCTATTATGTTGAATTTTAGAGGAATAGCATGAGCGATAGTGTAATAGTCTTGATGTTAAGTGTCTCAACTCTCTTAGGAGCTTTCGGATTGATAGCTTTTATTTGGGGGTTGAAAACGGGGCAGTTTGATGACCAGGAGAAGATGATGAATAGTGTCCTGTTCGATAATGAAGAGGATTTACAGAGAAAAGCAAAGATGGAGGAGAAGAAGAAAAATAAGAAAAAGTAAATTAAGAAAAGTAAATATGGTATTATATGAATTATTCGATATTTTTATATTAGAGGAATATTTTAGATGTTAAAAGACTTCACCAAATTGGAGACATTTTTAACAGTAGTTCAGGAAAAGAGTTTTTCAAAAGCATCTGCCAAATTGGGAATTTCTCAACCTGCTGTTACTCAACAGATAAAACATATAGAGGAGTATTTAGACACTCAGATAGTAGAGAGACGAAAAAATGGGATACGATTAACCAAAGAAGGAGAGGACTTTTACAATATAGTTTTAAGACTTTCGAAAGCTATTCAACAGGCTGAAAAAGAGATTATTAAGATAGTAAATAAGGAATTTACTTTTAGAATAGGTTCATCTTTTACAATAGGACACTACCTAATCCCTCGACATGTTGAGAAGATAAAAGAGCAGATAGAAAATGATGTATTTATTACAATAGATAAATCAAAAAGAGTTATAGATATGTTGGTGGATAGAAATATAGATATAGCCCTAACAGAGATACCTATCCACCATGAAAAATTGGTAGTAAAAGAGTGGTTAGAAGATGAATTGGTAATTTTCAGCAATCAACCCATTCCCCCAATTTTGGATAAACATGAACTATTCAAACTAAATTGGATATGTCGAGAGGAGGGGAGTTCCACTCGTCAAATGATTTCAGAAGCTTTTGAAGAAATTGATGTAGATTGTAGTCTCTTTGATATTAAGGGAACGGTCGATAATCCGACATTGGCAAAAGAGACAATAAAAAATTGTGTTTTCAGAAATAGACCAACTGTCTCCATAATTTCAAGATTTGCAATTAGAAAAGAGTTGAAGGAGAGAACTCTATACGAGGCTAGATTGCGAGATATGAAATTGATAAGAAAGCTATATATCTCATACCATCGAGATAGAAGAACCGACATATTTATTAAGAAAGTTATAGACTATTTGTCAAGTATCGGTGTCTAATATTCTTTGAAGTTGATAAGGGATAAGATTTCCAAAATCTACAATAGGAGGTATCACTTGTTTTGTTATCAATGTGAAATGAGTGCTAGTGGCGGTTGTGGTAGCCATGGACAACATATAGGAACTTGTGGAAAAGATGAGACCATTGCGAGACTGCAAGATATTATGATTTTTGGACTTAAAGGGCTTAGTGCCTACCGAGAACATCTCAACGAGTTAGAACCTGAGAAGACCAAAGAGATAGACGATATTGTAAATGAAACTCTCTATTTTACTCTTACTAATGTAAATTTCAATTATGACGAACATATAGCTCAACTTATGAAAGTTGGACAGGCTGGGGTCAAAGTTATGGACCTTCTTTCAGAAGCCCATACTAAGAAATTTGGTATTCCTAAACCTGTTACAGTTTCCCAAAACAGGGCAGAGGGTAAAGCTATTTTGGTAAGTGGTCATAATCTAGATATGCTTGAAAAATTGCTTATCGCTACCGAAGGAAAAGGGATAAATATCTATACCCACTCTGAGATGTTACCGGCTCACGGCTATCCTCATTTGAAAAAGTTTTCTCACCTTAAAGGAAATATAGGTAAAGCTTGGTTTGACCAAACTAAGCTATTTGAGAAGTGGAATGGAACTATTGTGGTAAATACCAATTGCATCGTTCCTCCTAAGAAAAACAGCACTTACTTAGATAGACTTTATACCTATAAGATTGTTGGAGTTGATGGAGCTAAGAAGATTGAAAATGATAACTTTGATGAGTTGATAGCCCATACTCTTTCATTGCCTGATGTGAATTTTGAAAGTGATGAGGTGCTAACAACAGGACACCATTACAAAACTGTAATATCTCTTGCTCCTCAAATTTTAGATGCAATTGAAAAGGGTCATATTTCCCAATTTTTCGTTGTGGCTGGTTGTGATGCTCCGGGTAAAGGTGGAGATTACTATCGCGAACTGGTTCAGAAATTACCAAAAGATACTGTGGTAATTACTTCAAGTTGTGGAAAATTTAGATTCAATGATTTGGATTTGGGAGTAGTTCCAAATACTGAAATCCCAAGATATTTAGACTTAGGACAATGCAACGACTCCAATGGGGCAGTCCATATTGCAATGGCATTGAGTGAGGCTCTAAATACCCCTGTAAATGATTTACCTGTCTCTATTGTTCTCTCTTGGATGGAGCAGAAAGCGGTTATTATCCTTCTTGCTCTCTTCTCTCTTGGAATTAAAAATATCTATTTAGGTCCGAAAGCTCCTCAATTCCTAAATGAGGATTTGACTAACTTCCTTGTAGAGAATTTCAACCTCCATCTAACTTCTGATGCTGAAAGTGATTTAGAAAAGTTGCTTATCAATAAACCTGCCTAATACTCAAAGGGGGGCTATCCCCCTCCTCAAAATTGGAAATCTGCATAAATTAGGAGATGGTCGGAAAATCCTT
>DTUW01000002.1 GCA_012963895.1 Campylobacterales bacterium
TCAGATATTACTAAACAACTTTATCAAAATTTCAAAATAGAAACTATTGAAGTTGGAAGGGCGATAAACTCAAAAGGTGACAAAAGAGGAAAGGTTAAGGAAATTCTAGTTAGAAATTTCTAACTAGGGGAGAGAGGGATAATCCCTCTACTCTCTAACTTCTAAGACTGCTCCATTACTCGCATTAGTTACTAAACTTCTATATTGAGCTAACCACTTTGATGATAATTTCTTTTTTATAGGTTTGAAATTTTTTCGTCTCTCTTCAAGCACCTCATCGGATAGCTCCACCTCTAAGATGTAATTATCAACATCGATATTTATCATATCCCCATCTTGAAGAAGTCCGATAGTTCCCCCTTCCGCTGCTTCTGGTGAGACATGCCCGATACTCGCCCCCCGAGTTGCTCCTGAAAATCGTCCATCGGTAATAAGTGCAACAGATTCACCTAAGCCCATTCCTGCAATAAGAGAGGTTGGGGATAGCATCTCCTGCATACCTGGACCCCCTTTTGGTCCTTCATATCTAATCACAACCACATCACCAGCTTTTACTTTTCCGTTTTTAATGCCCTCTATCGCCTCCTGTTGGCTATTGAAACAGACGGCAGGTCCTCTAAATTTTCGCATATTTGGAGCTATTCCAGCAGTTTTTACAACCGCTCCCTCTTTTGCAAGGTTTCCATAAAGGATAGCTAAGCCCCCAACTTCTGAATATGGATTATCGATGGTGTGGATAATTTTGGTGTCTCTGATTTCACTATTGGCAACCCGTTCTGCCATAGTTTCGCCTGTAATAGTGAGAGTATCCAGATTGAGAAATTTGGTATCCCTTTTGGAAATCTCGTGGATAACTGCATTTACCCCACCAGCCCGATGAATATCCTCCATATGGACGGTTGAGAGAGAAGGGGAAATTTTTGCGATATGTGCCACCGATTTAGAAATATCATTTATATTGGATAGGTCAAAGTCAGCCCCCGCCTCTTTTGCAATTGCTAACATGTGGAGGATTGTATTAGAGCTACCCCCCATAGCCATATCAACCACAAAAGCATTTTTTATAGATTCAGCAGTAACAATATTACGAATTCGAAATTTTTCACTCAATTTCTCATCTTTTGCAATTTCGCAAATTCTTCTAGCCGACTGTCGTAGTAGCTCCTCTCTTTCAGGGGTAAGAGCCAAGATAGTTCCATTTCCAGGGAGGGCTATTCCCAAAGCCTCTGAAAGGGTATTCATAGAGTTTGCGGTAAACATTCCGGAACAGCTCCCACCACTAGGGCAAGAGTTACACTCTATCTCATATAGCTCCTCTTCATCGATTAGCCCCTTTTCAAATTTTCCAACTGCTTCAAAAGCAGAAGCCAAATCGATAGGAGTTCCATCTTTCTTATGTCCCTTTCTCATTGGACCACCAGAGACAAATATAGTTGGAACATTGACCCTTAAAGCCCCCATTATCATTCCCGGAACTATCTTATCGCAGTTCGGAATAGCTATCATTGCATCAAGTTTATGAGCATTCATGACGGTTTCAATAGAATTTGCTATCAGCTCACGACTTGGAAGAGAGAAGAGCATTCCATCATGCCCCATAGCTATTCCATCATCTACCCCGATAGTGTTGAATTCGAATGGAACACACCCATTTTTTCTAATCTCGTCTTTTATGATTTCACTATATCTATTTAGGAAAAAGTGGCCGGGGATTATTTCAATAAAACTATTTGCAACTCCTATAAATGGTTTTTCAAAATCTTCATCTCTCAATCCAGTAGCTCTAAATAGGCTTCGATGAGGTGCTCTATCCCACCCCTTTTTTACTTCATCACTTCTCATGTTCTCTCCTTCTAATTTTTGAATAGTGCTTCTAGCCTTTCAGTGCCAGACTTCTTAGATTTCTCCTCTTCTGATTTATTCTCTTCCAGAGTTAGCAATCTAATATCGTAACCTGTTAGCATCTTTGCTAATAGCAGATTAGCTCCATTTTTCCCAATAGCCTTACCCCTCTCTTCATATTTCAAAGTAACATAAGCTACATCAACCTCATCGCCATCTATATTCTCTTTGGTCAATTTGACATGTTCTATTTTTGCTGGTGAAAGGACATTTTTTACATATATTTCAGGGATAGGGCTGTATGCAACACAATCTATCACCTCGCCGTGCAACTCTTTGGAGACTGCATTTATGCGAGTTCCTTTGATACCAATAACGGCAGACACAGGGTCTATTTTTGAGTATCTGGTGGATACTGCAATTTTTGCTCTATTTCCGGGAATACGAGCAACTCCATTGACAACTACTTTACCATCTGCAACTTCTGGAACTTCCAATTTTATGAGAGCTTCAAGATATTTAGGGGTTGTTCTAGAAACTTCTACGGTTATTCCTCCCCCTTCGTCTAATCTGATATATTTGATAACTCCACTAATTTTCTGGCTGATTTGAAAACTGTCATTAGGCAATCTATCTCTCTTTTTCAAGATAGCTCTAACATTTGGCTCATGTATATCTAGTATGATATTACCATCACTATCTACCGATACCATATCTCCCTGTATCTTCTCTCCTATTCTCTCCTTGAATCGAAAATAGAGTTGATTATTTGTCAAATGCTCCAATTCTCTCTCAATATGTTCATATAGCACCTTTGAGCCATTCCTACCAAATTTGGAAATATCGTGAGGAATTCTAATTTCGTCTCCTATCTGAATATCCCCATCTCCAAATCTCTCAATTGCTTGGCTGATTTCGATAAAGCCCCTCTTTTTTCTTCTATGACTCTTTTTGGAATAGCCATCTTCTACCACTGTAAATACTTCATATAGAATGGGTTCGCTATCTTCCAAATCAATATCAAATTCAGATTGTCTATCTATCAAGTCTCTACCCAATTTCAGAAAAGCTAACCTTATTGCATGTTCTGCTTTTTTATATGGAATTTGCCTCTCTTTTGAAATCACATTTACAAACTCTTTGATATTTTCCATCTATATTCCTTGAATTTATGTAAGTGCCTCTATTTTGTTTTGAAGTGCTATGAGTTCCTCTTCTAATCTCTTTTTCTCAAATTTTAAAGTTGCATGGGACTGCTTAACCCCTTTCAAATCGTTTTTTATCGACATCATTTCAGAAGTCATCAAATCGACATTACCCAAAGACCTCTGCAACTGGACTTGGTATTTTCTGATAAGAGTTTCCGCCTCCCTTAATGTCATTTTCATAGCTTTTATTCCCTTCTCTTCTCTCTCTACGAGGTTTTTATAAAACAACACTTGGAGAAATAGGAAAAGGGACAATATAGATAGTATAGTAATTAAAGACCATTCTAAAAACATCTATCTATCCAATTTACCTATTTTTTGAACCCTATTTAGATGTCTCCCACCTTCGAATTTAGCAGAATCCCAAGCCTTTACAATAGATTCAATGGTCCCTTTTCCTACTACTCTCGCCCCAAAACAGAGAACATTAGCATTATTATGAGCCCTTGCCATCTCTGCCGTATATGCATCGTGGCATAGTCCAGCCCTAATATTTGGTATCTTATTCGCTGTAATGCTCATACCGATACCAGTCCCACATATCAAAATACCAAACACCCCACTATTTTTCCAATCCTCTTCTTCTGAAATCTTTTCACTAAATTTGGCTACCTCTCTTGCCAATTTTTCGGCAAAGTCTGGATAATCTACTCTCTCGGTGTTGAATGGTCCCAAGTCCTCTACCTCGTGTCCCATCTTCTCCAATAGCTCTTTGGTGTAATTTTTTATTTCCACCCCTGCATGGTCTGTTGCAATGAAATATTTCATCTCTCTACCTCATCGTTTATTTTTCGTAGAATAATTATAGAATATGTCTATCTACACATAAAGGATATAGATAGTGAAGCTATCCAAAATAGCGGAGATTTTGGGTATTCGAGTTGATATACCACAAGAAATAGAGATAGTCAAACTCAATACCCTTCAAGAGGCTAAGGAGGGTGAACTCTCCTTTTTAGAAAATGAAAAATATATCAAGTATCTACCAGATACACAAGCATCAGCTGTTTTGATTTCGGAAAAGCATATTAGATACCTACCAGAAAATACAATCCCACTTATTACAGAGACCCCATATATAGACTTAGCAAAAATCAGCCGATACTTTGCATCTCCGATAGAAATCGATGAGGTGGAGAGAGTTCCTCCTCAAATTGGTAAAAACTGCAAAATAGCTAAGAGTGTCTATATAGGTTCTGATGTGAAGATAGGGAATAATGTAACTATTCTCCACAACAGCTATATAGGGGATAGAACAGAGATAGGGGATAACTCGATTATCTACCCAAATGTAACTATTTACAGAGATACCAAAATAGGCAAAGATGTTACAATTCATAGTAATTCCGTTATTGGTAGTGATGGATTTGGCTTTGCAACAGATAGCCAAGGTAACCATATCAAGATATTCCAAAATGGAAATGTAGTGATAGAGGATAGGGTTGAGATAGGTTCAAATGTCTCAATTGACAGAGCCGTCTTCAACTCTACATATATTAGAAAAGGGGCGAGGATAGATAATCTGGTTCAGATAGGTCATAACTGCGATATTGGTGAAAATGTAGTCTTAGTTTCGCAGGTTGGAATAGCAGGTTCAACTAAATTGGGAAAAAGTGTGGTGGTTGGTGGTCAGGCTGGAATAGCTGGACATCTGAAAATCGCCCCTTTTTCAACTATCACCGCAAAAGCGGGGGTTAGCAAATCGATAAAAAAGAGTGGTAAAATATGGTCAGGCTATCCACTATTTGAACATAGCCACTGGCTGAAACTTCAAGCCAAAATATCAAAACTATTGAAAGGATAGAAGATGGGTGGAAAATTGGAAATTAGAAAAGAGATACCTTTACATGGAACAAAAAACGGAAAAATCACGATAGGAGAACTTCAAGAGCCATATGGAGAGGGTAGTGATTCTGTTGTCTCCGTAGCAGTCTCTCTAAACGGAAAAGATGCAGATTGGAAAATCCATATTCCATATCCAAACTTGGAAGATGTAATATCTGCACTTCAAGAGATGAGAAAAGATGGATAATAAGAGTCTCGATTTAGTCCGCCTCGCAAAAGAGACTAAAAGACTTACAGCTCTAATAGTTGAAGATGAGAAAGAGGCTAATAGATTATTAAGTGCCACTTTCTCCAACTTTTTCAATAGAGTTCATACTACATTTAGCGGGGCGGAAGGGTTAGAGGCTTACGAGAAATATAAACCCGATGTAGTATTTATAGATATTATGATGGACGGAATGGACGGAGTAGAGCTATCGCGGAAAATTCGTGAAATCAACAGAAACCAAATCATTGCGATAATTTCGGCAAGTGATAATATCAATAAAATATCTGAAACTATTGAGATAGGTATCAATAGTTTTGTTCAAAAACCTATCAACACTCAGAAAATTATCGACCTTCTCAATGCGATAGTTCAGGTTATTCGAAAACGGAAAAAGATTGAGACTAAAACATTTTCTATCAGCTTACCGCTAGATATTTACGAGATAGTTGATGAGAGTGCGAGGGCTGAAAGTATTTCAAAAAATGCAATTGTGATTAGAGCCCTTAGGGAGTATTTCAAAAATAAACACAAAGAAGAGGAAATATAGCCCCCACCTCATCTGGTGGGATATATCTATCTTTGAAAAAGAGTATTTAAACTCTCATTGGTATAGATTCTATTGATAACCTCAGCAAAAAGGGAGGTAGCGGTAAGAACCTTTATTTTCGCACTCTCTTTTTTCAACGGGATAGTATCAGATACCACAAGCTCGTCTAAATCTCCGTTTTCTATCCGCTCATAGGCTGGACCGCTTAAAACTGGGTGGGTAGCACAAGCAATAACTGAGGTAGCTCCTCTCTCTTTTAGAACTTTTGCAGCTTTTACAATAGTTCCTGCGGTATCTATCATGTCATCTATCAATATTACATCTTTACCCGTAACATCTCCGATAATATTCATTACTTCGGACTCATTTGCCTTCTCTCGTCGTTTATCGACTATCACCATATCAAGCCCCAAAATACCGGCGAATTGTCTCGCTCTCGCTACTCCTCCAATATCGGGACTTGCAATAATAGGGTTTGGAATATTTTTACTTTTCACATAGTCTGAAAATATGAGAGAGCCGTAGAGGTTATCAACTGGTATATCAAAGAAGCCCTGAATCTGCCCCGCATGAAGGTCGATAGTAACAACTCTATCAACCCCCGCTGTCTGAATCATATTCGCCACCAACTTGGCAGAGATAGGAACTCTTGGGGCAGCCTTTCTATCTTGTCGAGCATAACCGAAGAAGGGAATAACGGCGGTAATAGTTTTAGCGGAACTCCTTTTTAATGCATCAACCATAATTAGGAGTTCCATCAAATTATCATTGACGGGGGCTCCTGTCGGTTGGATAATAAATACATCTTTTCCGCGAACAGATTCGTCAATTTGAACACTGATTTCACCATCGCTAAATTTACCAACAGAAGCTTTACTAAGCAAGACATTTAAATGTTGTGCTACATCTTTCGCAAACTGGGGATGGGCTGTCCCCGTAAATATCTTATATCCCCTTCCCATTCTCTATTTTCTCAACTCTTTAATTCGAGCTGCTTTACCTTTTCTGTTTCTCAAATAGTAGAGTTTTGCTCTTCTCACTTTTCCTCTTCTCACCACCTCAATTTTTTCAATACTATCGCTATATAGAGGGAAAATTCTCTCTACACCTACTCCATTTGCTCCAATTTTACGAACTGTGAAAGTCTTCCCTGTTCCTTGTCCTCGCAGAGCTATGCAGACACCCTCAAATCTTTGAACTCTAACTTTCTCACCCTCTTTAATTCGAACATAAACCCTAACAGTATCCCCTGCTCTAAATTGAGGGACTTCTTTACCTTCAATCTGTTTTTGCTCAAAGTATTCAATATATTTATTTCTCATCTCTTTCCTTTCTGATAAATTTGGTATTTTTGATATAGGTCTGGTCGGAAAAATTGAGTTTTCAACTCTGAAAGTCTATTCCTCAACTCCCCCACCTTTTTATGATTGCCACTTAGATAGATAGATGGAACACCATCAACAGGTTTAGCAAAGTTTGGAGATTCTAAAAGATAGTTTTCAAAACTCTCACCCTCCAAAGATTCGCTATTTCCTAAGACACCTTCAAGGTTTCTAATAGTTGCATCGGCAACCACAAGAGATGCAACCTCTCCACCTGTCAAAATGTAATCTCCTATCGAAATTACCTCATCGATACAACATTCAACTATCCTCTCATCGACCCCCTCGTATCTACCACTTATTAGAGTAATACTATCAAATTTAGCAAACCTGATAGCATCTTTTTGGGTAAATTTCTTACCAGTAGGAGAGAGTGCAATAATACGACTCTCCTCTTCAATAGAGTTTAAAGCATCTACCAAAGGCTGAATAGTCATCAACATTCCTGCACCCCCTCCTATTAGTGGTAAATCCACTTTTCTATATCTATTCTCTGAAAAGTCGCGAGGATTTATAAAACTGATTTCAACAATCCCCCTATCAATTGCCCTTTTCAAAATCGAATCCTCAAAGTAGGGGGCAATCAGATTTGGAAATATAGAGACAAAATTTATTTTCAACTAGCTTGCCTCTAATATATCGATACCGCCTTGAACCACTATTTTTCTTTCGTCCAATTGGACATCTACTATATATCTATCTATATATGGGATTAGGAAAAGTTTCGGCAATCCTCTATCTACAAGATTTCTATCGGTCTCTATATGGAGATAGTCGATATTTGTAATTCTCTCTATCTCTTTGACCTTGCCCAATCTAGTTCCCTCTTCAAAGACATCAAGCCCTAGAATATCGAACCAGAAAAATTCTCCTTCGCCGAGTTGGCAGACCTCGCGACTCTCGTCGGCCGATATATACAATTTTGTATTGGTGAGCCGTTTAGCATCTTCACGAGTTTCAAACCCGCGAAATCTCACTAATCCTCTATCGGCAATATACCTATCTATTTCCAATTTTCCAGAAGAGCTATCCCAAATCTTCTTTATTTCAAACTGCTCGGAAAAATCGGTATGTAGATGGAGTTTTAGAAACCCTTGAACTCCAAAAGTCTTGCCGATAGTAGCTACCAAAACTCTATCCAACTAAAACTATTTCCCTGTTATCTTTTTTACTCTATCACTGAGCTTAGCTCCAACACCAATCCAGTAGTTGAGTCGCTCTTCATCGAACTTTATGGCAGCTGGTTCAGTATTCGGGTTGTAGTATCCTATCGACTCTTTCCAACCACCATCTCGCTTCTTTCTGCTGTCTGTTACCACAATTCTATAAAATGGTTTCTTTTTTCGTCCCATTCTTGTAAGTCTAACAACTGTTGCCATTTTGCACCCTTTGCTAAATCAAAATTTCAGAAATGAAATGTTATTTAAAAATTGATTAATTTTGTTTTAACTCTTTTTTAAACTTTTTATAAAAGCTAATATAGTTGGGTTTGGAGTTTGAAGCCTTGAAGTAAATTCAGGGTGGAACTGAACTCCCAAAAACCAAGGGTGGTCTGGTATCTCTATCGCCTCTATCAATCCATCAGATTCCCCCGTTACCTCCATTCCATTTTTTTCAAAAAGTTCTCTATATGCTGGATTTGCTTCGTATCTGTGTCTATGTCTCTCTATGATATATTTTTCTCCTCCATATGCCTCTCTCAATTTCGAACCCGATTTGGTTTTACATTTGTAAGCTCCCAACCTCATCGTTCCACCGAGAGGAGATGCATGGGTTCGAATCTGTTTTTTACCCGATTGGTCTAAAAATGTATCGATGAGGTAGATAATTGGATTTTTGGTATTTTTATCGAACTCTACCGAGTTGGCATCTTCTAACTTCAAAACATTACGAGCAAACTCTATCATAGCCAACTGCATTCCGAGACAGATACCGAGATAGGATTTTCTTTTCTCTCTTGCATATTGGATAGCTTTTATCTTTCCCTCAACTCCTCGGTTTCCAAAACCACCAGCTACCAATATTCCATCAACTTCACTAAATATATCATCTAAGTCTATATGTTCATTTTCAAGCATTTCGGAATCTACCCAATCGATATTTACCCTCAAATTTAGAGCAGCCCCAGCATGTATGATTGCCTCTGTAAGGGATTTATAGCTCTCTTTCGATTTGAGATATTTACCAACGAAAGCTATTCGAACCTCATCGGTTGGAGATATTATTCTCTTGACAAGGGAATCCCAATGGTCCATATCTGGATTGAGTGGAGGTAGCTTCAAGTGGGTAGCTATTGGTAATAGGATATTTTGAGAAAGCAATTTTAGAGGCACTTCATAGATGCTCTTTGCATCGAGAGCTTCGATTACACTATTTTCATCGACATCGCAACTAATAGCTAATTTCGATTTTATCGACTTAGTTAAAGGTTTTTCGGAACGAGTAATTAGTATCTTTGGAGATATTCCAATTCGTCTCAACTCTCTAACTGAGTGTTGGGTGGGCTTAGTTTTCAACTCTCCTGCTACCTGTATATATGGAACTAAGGTAACATGGATAAATAGGGTATCTTCTGGCGGTAGCGAGTGTTTGAGTTCGCGAATAGCTTCTAAGAACGGAAGCCCTTCAATATCTCCAACAGTTCCCCCGAGTTCGACTACTAATATATCATACCCTTCACTAGCTAATAGTATTCTCTCTTTGATTTCATTTACAACATGGGGGACAACCTGAACAGTCTTACCTAAATAGTCTCCTCGTCTCTCTTTTTCGATTACAGCACTATATATCTGTCCGGTTGTGAAGTTTGATTTTTTAGAAAAAGATTGATTTAGAAATCTCTCATAGTTACCCAAATCTAAATCTGTTTCAGCTCCATCATCAGTTACGAAAACCTCTCCATGTTCTAATGGACTCATAGTCCCCGGATCAACATTTAGATATGGGTCGATTTTCAACATTCCAACTTTTAAATTTGAGTTTTTGAGTAAAGCTCCAATGCTTGAAGCCGTTACCCCTTTACCTAAGGAGGAGAGAACTCCACCGGTGATAAATATGAACTTTTTCATCATATATCTCCATAGATTTTTTATATACTTATACCAAATGAAAAGAGATTTCAAGGAAAAACTGGTTCTAAATCTCTATTTAGTTCCATTCTATTTTGTTTTATATATGATGTTCTTCTACGACCCAGTAGGAGAAGTTTGGGAAGAGAGAGAATTCAATAAGACGGTTCAATATAAGAGTTTAGAAGAGATATACCAACTATTTGGAGAACCCCAAAATTTCGAGATTAGGGATAATTTTATAGTTCTCGACTATTATGGATTGGTATATCACAAAGAGAAGAAGAGAGAAAATATATACCAGTTTGTGAGGCTACTATTTCCAAAATATAGAAATACCATTCTACCTCCACAAAATATTTTTTATCAAAAATAGCTACTTCATCATCTCCAATAGCTGTTGCTTAGTCGATTCGAAATCGACTTTTTCATATGGAGGCTGAACTAGGAAATTTTTCATCATTTCTCTCTTTTCTATCGCCTCATCTAATTCTTTATCTGTTCCTTTGGTATATGCTCCTATCCTAATTAGGGTCTCGTTCTCTTTTAAAAGTGAGTAGAGCCGTCGAAACTTTTGAACTGCTTGAAGATGTTCATTAGAGATAATATCATTCATGACCCTTGAAGCTGAATTTAGGATATTGATTGGAGGGTATATTCCATTGTCTGTAAGCTCTCGCGATAGGACTATATGTCCATCGAGGATTGAACGGCTCTGGTCGGCTATTGGGTCGCTCATATCGTCCCCTTCAATTAGAACGGTAAAGAGAGCGGTAATAGAACCTTTCCCCTCCTCTTTTCCTGCTCTCTCCATAAGTTGCGGAAGAAGCGAAAGACTTGAAGGGGGATACCCTTTGGAGGTTGGAGGCTCTCCTAATGCCAATCCTATCTCTCTCTGAGCCATAGCGAAACGGGTTACACTATCCATAATAAATAGGACATCTCTTCCCTGTTCCTTGAAATATTCAGCAACACTCATTGCCGAAAAAGCTCCATATTTCCTCATTAGAGGGGAGTCGTCGCTGGTAGCTACAACTATTACGGTATTTTCTAAGTTACCCCCTAGATTTTTATGAATAAATTCGGGAATCTCTCGCCCCCTCTCTCCAATCAGGGCAACAACTTTTATCGGTGCATCTGCTCCTCTAACTACCATACCCATGAGGGTCGATTTTCCAACTCCACTACCTGCAAAAATTCCAACTTTCTGACCCTTTCCAAGAGTTAGAAATCCGTCGATAGTTTTTACTCCAACTGAAAAGACCTCATCAATCATCCCCCTTTTCATTGCACTGATTGGAGGGCGAATAATTGGAAAGTCTACCCGTTTCCCTTCTATTTCACCTTTATCATCGATAGGCTCCATAAATGGATTGACTACTCTACCTAATAGCCCCTCTCCAACTCGTATAGTTAGCCCTTTTGTAGTTTTATATATCTTATCTCCACTCTTAAATCCCTCTATAAAACCGAAAGGGGTAATAGAAAAGGTCTCCTGTTCAACTTCTGTAACCATTCCTAAGGTGGAGTGGTCTATATGTTCAGCTTTGATAATTACTGTCTCTCCAACTCTAACAGCCAGTTTTTCCCCAATTATCTTAGTTGGGTCTATTTTGCGAATTCGTCCAAAGACGGGGGACAGGTCTATATTTGATAGGGATTCTCTAATCTCTGCAAACTTCATAGTTACTCCATATATATCTGCAATCCATTTTTAATATTGTTCAAGAGATATATATCTGTAATCTTGATATATCTTGTCTCTTTTGGAATTCTCATTCTAAGTTTTACAGTTTTCCTATCTCTCTGGTATATCTTCAAAATTTCTAAATTTTTATTATAGAAAACTATATATGGGTGCCAGTTGTTGCCTATGCTAATAAATTCTATCTTTTTTCCATTATCAACTCTAAACCAGTAGTCAGATATAGGAGTTCGTAGCTTTACCCTCTTTCCAATAGGTAGATATTGGACATTGAGACCTATATTTGAGATGTCTATTTCATATCTCCAATGGGTATTTGTAAGTTTCTTAATATCAATAATTTCACCATTTCGCTTTTGAAGAGATTCATAAAATAGAGTTGGGTCTAAAATGTAATCTGAAACAAATTTCACATTAATAGACATGTTGCTATCACTATATTGAGTATCTACTATTCTATATTTGAAATATCCCAACTCCTGCAAAATATCCAATATGGTTTTTAGGAATAGTTTCGGCTCTCCATTAGCTATAAATTCTATATGGATAGTTCTCGGTCGTTGCAAATAGAGTTTTAGAATTCCATTCTCTTTTAGTCTCTGAATTACTGAAACTACATCAACTCTATCGTTAAATATGAATCTATCTTCATTAAAAAACATCTTTTGGATTAGGGGGCGATATTGGATATAGGTATTTCTGTCTAAATACTCTTGAACTCTATCCATAACAATAGATGAGGTGAGGAGAGTTGGAATTAGCAAAAATAGAAACCTATGCATACTACCTCATTCTATCTATCAAAATAGCAGAAGCAACAGCCACATTTAAAGAATCAAAATCTCTATCCATCTTTATAGTAACTTCTCTATCTAGTAGTTTTACAACCCTATTTGGCAACCCTTCTCCTTCGCTACCCAAAATCAACACTTTGCGATTTGGAATATCCATTTTTCTAATATCTTCACCCGATAAAGTAGCTCCAAATAGATTCCAATCGGACTGTTTCAATTCATTTAGAATATCGTATATATTTGGATATAGAGCTACATCTAAACTAAATATAGCCCCTGCACTTGTTCGAACTACTCCATCAAGTTTCAAACTTTTGAGACCTGTGATAATTACTCCATCTACTCCGAGAGAGTAAGAGGTGCGAATAATAGAGCCTATATTCCCTATATCTGTAATGGAGTGGAGAATTACAACAAAATTGGAGGTGTCCAAAATCTTCCTATATTCTTGTAACTCAACCTCATCTATTTCAGCCAATATACCTTGATGATTTCCACCTTTTGAAAGGGATTGAGCTGTTCTGTTGTCGATATGTTGGATAGGAAATTTTCGCAATTTCTGAAATAGATTTTTATCTACCTTTTTGGAAAGAAAAATCTTTCTGATGAGGTTGGGCTTCTTTTGAAGGAGATATATAATTGGTTGTTTTCCATAAACTATCATAGAGGAATTATATATAAAAATTTGGTGTCAAGGGGGAGACTTGAACTCCCGACCTCCGGCTTATGAGACCAGCGCTCTCACCAGCTGAGCTACCTTGACAAAA
>DTUW01000003.1 GCA_012963895.1 Campylobacterales bacterium
CTTCATAGTAATATATCGCTATACCTCCAAGGTAACTTTTTGATAGGGAATAATATCAATTTCACAATTATCTATTGACATTACTAAATATTTTTACTAACATTCCGATTGTGAAATTTGGAACTCGGTTATGTTTAGGAGTTCGTAAATTGTGTAACTAGTGTATTGGGGTATCGCCAAGCGGTAAGGCAGTGGATTTTGGTTCCACCATTCCGAGGTTCGAATCCTCGTACCCCAGCCAAGGCTTCCTTTCTTTGTGTGTCGTTCGCGAGGTAGAGCAGTCCGGTAGCTCGACGGGCTCATAACCCGTAGGTCGCAGGTTCAAATCCTGCCCTCGCAACCATCTTCATAGTCCCTCTTCATTACTTTCATATTTTCCAAAGGATTTGCATGACCACTAAGGAATTTACTTCCAAAGTCTTAGAAATGGTATCCCAACTACCAAAAGGTGAGTGTCTAACTTTCGACCAAGTAGCTTCTATTTTGGATAGACAACCAACACAAGCACAAGCCAAAGCTCTTATGGAGATTCTACAAAAAGAAAACTTATGCATAGATACTTTTTATCAAAATATTGAGAAGCTTTCTCAAAAAGAGCAAGAGGAGAAAGTCCTCAAACGACAAGAGGCATACCAGAAAGCTATTCAAGAGAAATTTGACTTGAAAAAAGAGAGAGAAGTATTCGAATGGTCGAGAAGTGATAGCCCCGTTAGAATGTATTTGAGAGAAATGGGGCAGATTGAGCTACTTTCCAAAGAAGATGAAATATATTTAGCTAAACAGATTGAAAAAGGACAAAACATCATATTAGATGCAGTTGCATCTGTTCCATATCTCGTCGATTTCATTTTAGACTATAAAGAGCCTCTTATAAATCGAGAAAGACGAGTTAAAGAGCTGTTTAAGAGTTTTGATGAAGAGAAAGATATCGAAGAGGGAGGAAAAAGTAAAAAACAGAAACAACCGCCAGAAGTTAGAGAAGAGAAGGTAAAAGAGAGTTTCAAGGCTCTTGAAAAAGCTAAACAGGATTGGCTGTCTGCAACTTCCAAACCTGAACCTAAGGGAGATAGCAAATCTCTTGAATACATCATGTACCATCTCAATATAGCATATAAAAAACATGTCTTAAAACAGAAACTATTAGCACTCGGTCCAACAAGTAAGCTCATAAATGAACTTGTAAAATCTATTGAAGCTTCTATAAAGAGTGATGATGGATTTGAAAAAGAGTTAAAACGGCTTGAATATCGTCTTTCTCTATTCAATGAAACTATGGTAGAGAACCATAAGAAACTTTTAAAAGAGATAACAAATCTGTCAAAAGAGGAGATAGCTGCAAGAGTCCCAGAAACTACTATGGTTTCTACATATATGGAAATCAAGAAGCTATTTACCACAAGAGAAGCTAGTAAAAAGAGTTTCAACCTAGATAGTGATAAATTGAATCTTATACTTAAACATATTAGAAGAGGAAAAGAGATAGCAGAAAAAGCCAAGGACTATATGGCTATTAGCAATCTACGACTTGTAGTCTCTCTTGCTAAGAGATATACCAATAGAGGTTTACCATTCCTAGATTTGATTCAAGAGGGCAATATAGGTTTAATGAAAGCGATTGATAAATTTGAGTATAGAAAAGGTTACAAGTTTTCTACTTATGCTACTTGGTGGATAAAACAGGCTATTAGTAGAGCAATAGCTGACCAAGCTAGAACTATCAGAATTCCTATTCACATGATTGAAACCATCAACAAAATTCAGAAAGCTAAGAGAAGTTATGCTCAGGAACATGGAAAAGAGCCATCTATTGATATTATTGCCAAAGAGATAAATATGCCTGAGGAGAAAGTTAGAAATATCATCAAAATTACTAACGACCCTGTTAGCTTAGATTCTCCTCTCGGGAATAGTGATGATGATGGTAAATTTGGGGATACAATTGAGGATAAAGATAGTGTTAATCAATTGGATTCCGTCCTAAAAGATGATTTGAGAGAACAAATTGAGTTGGTTGTCAATAAGCTCAATGAGAGAGAAAAAGCAGTTATCACTATGCGATTTGGACTTTTAGAAGATGAGAGCGAAAGAACCTTAGAGGAGATAGGTAAAGCTCTTGGGATTACTCGTGAAAGGGTTCGACAAATTGAAGCATCGGCTATCAAAAAGTTGAAACATCCGAAAATCGGAAAAGAGTTGAGAGATTACTTAGAAGGAATTGAAAGAAACGGCTAATATCGATGAGGTTGGAAGGGGAGGGATTATCCCCCCTCCTCCTTTTAGAAGTTGTATCTAAGGACTACTCTTATAGTATGGGCATCTTCTGAATCGTCTTCATCAGATTTTTTCACAGTCCAACCATCTACATTTTTATCATACATATAGGCACCCAAAACATTTACCCCACCTATTTTCTGTTTATATACAGCCTCAAAAACTGTTGCAGTATTATCTGCATATTTACTATTGGAGTCCTCTCCGTGGTCATATTGAGCTACTGCCAATCTTAGATTACCGTTCTCTCCGATTTTTTGGTCAAGTTGCAATTTATAGGAGGTGGTATCAGTTGAACCTGCAACATCTCCATCACCTGAGATAGTAGCAGTTACCAATTTTGTTTTTACACCAGTTCCAAGATTTGCCATATTGTGGCTACCCTTTTCACCTCCAACAGTTGCACCAGCTACCGAAATCGTAGTTCCATCTATAACTTTGTAAGCCACTTTTAGACCAAATGCAGTTGTATCGTCAGCATCTGATAAATCATCATCAAACATCAACCCACCAGCTTGAAGGGTAATATCCATATTGGCGATAGCATTTGTTTTAGCTTCTACCCAATATCCATTGATGATACTTGGAACATTATAGAACCACCCACTAGCTGTTGCATGTCCATTGTTGTAAATCCCAGCTACTGCATAAGCTCCATCAACTGCTGCACCGCCGGCAAGGGTGCTAAATTGTCCTAAATTTTTATGGCTATTAGCTTTGCTTACATAGGCTCCAACCAATGTCAAATTTTGAACATCTTGGTTTAGAAGGACAATAGCATCGTATGTAATTGGCATTACATTCCATCGTTCAGTAAATACCAATGGAGTATCAAGCTCTTGTCGTCCAGCCTTCAATATAGTTTTTCCAATCTTCTTAGTTAGGTAAGCCTCTCCCCAATACCATTCATCGCCATCAAGACCGGAAACATCAGCCTCATTCTCTGGGGTAATACTTGTTCGAACTTTTATATTCTCATTTGTATTTACATCATTTATCCCCTGCATTGTTCCAGAAACTAGATTATGCTCCAATCCGAGAGTTTCAAGAACATTCAATCTAGCACCAAATCCGAAATCGTTTCCAAGTTCAGATTCAAATTTGACACTAAATCCTACATTTGCTTTTGAGCTATCTTTATGAAACAGCCCTTTATCGTCGTCAATCAATTGATCGTTTTTTGCATCAA
>DTUW01000004.1 GCA_012963895.1 Campylobacterales bacterium
AAATATATGGATAATCGAGCTATTTTGCTATTCTCTTTGTGGTGAATAATTAGAGGGATAAATTGGGTAAGGTCATATTTGTTTTTCATATATTCAACAAATTTTACACCTATTCTATGTTCAATTTCGTGTTGATTGCTACTTTCCCAATTTATAAAATTCTCAGAAACAATATTAGAGTTTAGATGAAACTCTTGAAAAGTTTTTAACAACTTCTCTTGCAAAAATGTGGTGTCAAAATTTCTAACTGTATTTACAATTACAATATTGTGAATATTTTCCAAATTTTTATAAAAACCATTTTTACGAACACTATTCACCAAATCGTAGTAGTGATTTTTATAAGCAATCTGCCCGTTGCCAACCAAAAATTGTGGATTGTTGAGTTTTGCAAAATTTTGAAGAGGTTGTAATTTAATACTGTTTTCTTTTAAAACAGGGGCAATCTTCTCTAACCATCTCTTTTTTAAAATTGTGTGTCGCTGTTCAGGTGATAAAGTTTGATAATTTCTAATCTCTCGATTCTCTCCATCTCCACCCTCTGAAAACTTTTGCAAAAAGATTGGGAAATAGATATTATCATATTTGTCTTTATAGAGATATTCTGTTTTCTGAATTTCAGAAACCTGTTTAGCTTGATGGGGATAATTTTTCACAATATAGATTTTTGTATCTTCGATACTCTTTTCATCAAGATTTTTCCACTCAACAGAGTTTAGCTCTCCTGTTGATTTCTGCCCCAAAACATTGAAAAATTTTCCATCTTGAACAACCTCATCACCTTTTAAGGTATCTCCAACCTCTTTTGATTTTATATCAATTGAGATAAAATTTTCCCCCTCTTTTGAAAAATCCAAATATCGATATAGGGTGAGATTTCCAACTCTCTTTTTATCAAAATACTCATTAACTCTATTTTTCTTAAAAAGTTGATATAGCCGTTTTGCATCTCCGACTTGAAATAGTGTTGAACTGTATAGCAATATTATCCTTTATAATTCAAATGCTCGAATTATATTCTCTTCTGTCGGCTCTATAAAAAAGTTGTTTTTATAATATTCGGCTATCTCCAAAATCCGTTCTGGATTCTCTTCTCGGAATTTGGATAACTTTTCAACCATTTCCATAACCTCATCTTTTTCGGAAACAGTTTCCCAAATCTCACCTTTTCCATAATCGATTAGGGGATTTGATGTAAGATTGGTTTTTGAAGCAACTATCACAACAGAGACCCCAACAGCTACCGCTTCGACTGCTGTTCCCGATTCGGTTGTAATTACAATTGTGGTAGTTTGGAAAAGGTCGTATAGATTACCTGAAACCAGAGATATATTTTTGGGGAATTGGAAACTATTAGGTTGCTGGGTTGGGTGGAGTTTTATTTTCAAAGTTGGAATATCTTCACATAGAGATACTATATTCTCTACCTCATCGCGAAAATATGGAGCAAGGATTAGAATATCCTTTCTTTCTCGGTTATCTTTTCGAAATTGGAAAACTTCTCTATACCTTAGGGATACTCCCAATTTGTATAGATTGTTTTCGCTCTTTCTAATATAATATTTTCCATTGACTAATACCCGATGAGGTGAAGAGCAATGGAGATAGTCAATATCAAATACAAACGAGTTGAAATAGGTAGGATATGAGATATATAATTGAGAACCAAAAATTTTCCCACTTCCTCCATTGGTTCTATATCCGAAATTGAAGCTCCTTTCAATTACTTGAAATTCGCTCCATGAAATGATTTTTTCAATATTTGGAAATTGTGCCAGTTTTCGACCTACAAAATATCTTGTCCAAGCTAATAGGTCTTGTTTTGAAATATCTTCGATAAGGTGGAAATTGAAAAGGTTGCCCTTCTCTAATAGTTTATCTTTTTGTAAAAGTGTAAGGGTTTGGAATGGGTAGAGAAAAATATGGAAATAGATTTTTAGAATATCAAAATATGAAACTAATTGGTATTCGAATATGAAACTCTTTTTCTCTCTCTTCAAGACTTGTAGAAGTTTTATAAATTTCAGAGGGTTACATTTCAATCCAAATATTCGCAAAAGATAGGAATATCTAATATTTCTTTTTTCCAAAACAGCATAGAGACCTTGAAAATAGCTATCCTCATATTTCCCATGTTCTAAAACTCTATTTGAGAGTAGGAATGTATCGATAATAGTATTTTCTATCTCTGGTCTTTTTCTCCAAACCATTGAAAATAGCATTTTCTGGATTGTGAAAATTGAGAGTTTGATATATGTTTTCAGATAGAAAATAGAAGCAGATTTTAGAAATTGGAAAATAGTCCAATCTCTTTTTTTGCCTTCAAAATACTCCTTAGGAAAGTCTGTTACATAGGGATTGGCAATTAGAGTTGTATTTATTACAGAATATAGATTTTTTCGTTTGACTGAGTTGATGAGGTTAAAAATAGTATCCAAATTTATTTAGTTTCTCCTCTATCTGTTTGAATTTTTCTATATCTCTCTCTGAAAAATGGTTTTTCCAATCCCCAGAACCACCTTTTCTAAAAGTTGATTTGTTTCCTGCCGTCGATTTCAAATTGAATCCCTTTTTCATTTCTCTATCGACCTCATCTAATATCTTCTCTATTTCTTCTTTCGATTTACCCAGTTTGAAGAATTGGACAATCTTACTAAATGCCTCTATTTTATCAGCCAATATATCCTCATATCGTAAAACAAGATATTTATCTGGATTTCTCTTTGCTTCTTCTAACCAGCCATCTATCCAAGGAACTAACTCATCAATAATCAAATCAACAGAGTGGGAAATTCCATCGGCTTTCGGGATTGAATGGTAATCGAGATAGTGAGGTTCCCAAGGTCGTTTGGGATATTTAAGAAAGTGGAAATATCGAGAAACTGCCACATCTCGCGGGTCTCTATAAAGGATTAGAATTTTCTCTATTCCACTTTTATTAAGCAGTTCTATATTTTCAGGTGTTGGGTCTATATGGAGTTTAGCATATGAATATAGTTTATCTGAAAAGTTTTTAAAACTCCCCTCTTGTAACTGGTGTCGTAATATCTTTTCTTCATCTCCCCATATTCGTCTCGCCACATAGCCATTAATTTTATATATGAAATTCTCAACCCAAGTAGAACCAGATTTAGGGAGAGCTATAATTAGAATTTTTCTATATGGATAGTTGTATTTCCCCAAAAGAGTTTTTATATCCTCTTTAATATCTCTAAAAAATTTTTTACGATTTATTAGAAGGTCGATAAATCTATAATAGAGATATTTTTTTACCAGTTTGCGGAGGATAAATTTGAGATTTTCTTTAAAAGGAATTTGATTCATTGAATTTTTTCCGCTGTTATTATCATCGTATCGCCTCGTTTAGTTTTTTTCATAATTTCCAAAAACTCTCTATTTGCACTTTCAAATAATAGATTCATTTCCTGCTCAAAATCGCTATTA
>DTUW01000005.1 GCA_012963895.1 Campylobacterales bacterium
ATTGTTACTAGTATTGCTATTGTTACTGGTATTGCTATTGTTACTGGTATTGCTATTGTTACTAGTATTGCTATTGTTACTGGTATTGCTATTGTTACTAGTATCGTTATTGTTACTAGTATTGCTATTGTTACTGGTATTGCTATTGCTACTAGTATTACTATCTTCTATCGTTGCAGTGTTAGACGAACTATCATCGCTCCCACCGCCACTACTACTACAACTTATAGTAGAAAGAAGATAAATGGTATAAAACAAATATAGTATATATCTCATATTTCTCCCTGTTGAAATAAATATAATTTTTGGATTGTATCTAGTTTTCTAAATAAAAATTGATATTGAAATTTTCAGGTGATAAGTCAGAATTATATTTTTTGTTAAATTCAGCAAGACAATATCTACATATGTATAAATGCTGGTTATTAGTTTCAAACATCAATTTATTCGTAGAACTTAAAAATTTATAGTGGAATCCACCATCTTTTTTTGCTGTGGCAACGATATGTTTATCATTTTGTTGTAACAGTTTCTCAACTGATGGACATTTATAGATATGGTATCTATTGAGGTTTTCAGGGAAAATATTTGCAGGAGAAAAAAAGTGTTCAGGGAACTTTTGATAATTGATATAAATTACTACTCTAATTTCTTCATTAGATGAGAGGTTAAGATATAAACGATTGTAGCTATCTACAACTATTTTAGATTTATCTTTAATTTGATAACTTTTATTAAAAATGTTCCATCTATCTAATGAACTTTGTCTATCCATGAAAACTTGAACTGCACTTTTAAATTCTGAAAAATCAGTAAATGTTAGTTGAAATCCCTCTCCCAATATCAAAACTCAAATCCTCCCTCTTTCCCTTTTGACATAGACTCATAGACACTCTGAGTATATCTTTTACGAATTTCACACCCTTTCCACTCTTCGCAAGAGAGACAGCTATCTAATTGTCTCTCCTTTTGGCATCTCTCCACCTCATCTCTACTTTTTGCTAATCTCTCTTCGAACTTATCCATAATACTTTTTTAATAGTGATATTTCATACTTTGAACCGAAAAAGCAGGGAGATGTATCGTGGAGATGTTGAGGTTCTATATTTAGTAGTCGTTGGGATTTATCATCAACTCCATACCCTCCTGCCTTCTCAAAGACCAGAGCAAAAGGCAAAACCTCGAAAAGTATTCGCAATTTTCCTTTTGGTTTATCTGTTGTAGCTGGATAGGAGAATAGCCCTCCACCTTTTAATAGTATCTGATGCAAATCTGGAACCATTCCACCAGAGTATCTCAATCTATATCCCTGTTGAAAAATATCATCAACCATCTTTTTATGATGAGGTAGCCAATTTTTTTGAGTTCCACCAGGTGCCTGTATTTTCCCCTTTTCATTGAGTGAAAGAGTTTTCACAAAGTGAAATTTTTCACCAGCCAATCTATATAGCTTCACCTCATCATAAGCTACCACCATTTCAACTCTTGGACCATAGACGATATAGGCAGAAGCTACCAAATTGCTACCTCTGAAACTATTTTCATATATTCCAAAGATTGAACCAACACTAAGATTGACATCAACAAGACTTGAACCATCTAATGGGTCATAAGAGATTAGGTATTTCCCATCTCTATTTATCTCCACCTCTCTATCTTTCTCTTCTGATGAGATAGCTCTTATAGATGTAACTTCTCTAAAATTCTTCTCTATTACCTTGTCGCTCTCTACATCTAATTTTAGTTGGTTATCTCCTGAGGTGTTAGCACTATCTGAATACTCGAAACTATCTCTATCGATAAGTTTAGCAATCTCTATCCCACTTCTCTCTATCGCTTGAAAAATCTTTTCCACTTTAAACCTCCTTGCTGTTTTTATCTATCCATTTTAAAATATCTAATGGAGAGTTGAGATTCAATATCTCTATCTCTTCTGGTATCTGATACCTCTCTATATCTTCTATATCTGTTGCGATAGCTGATATATACTCAATGTAATCCATTTCTATCGAATTCCTGAAAATCCCTATCCTCGGAATAGGTAGGGTTTTCAACCCTTCAATTAGGAGATAATCGAAAGGTTTAGAAATCTCTATCACTCTATCGATTGAACTCGGTTTTTTGGAAAAATAAGTAGTTCGAGTTGGAGAGAGAACGAAGACATCAGCACCAGTTTGAGAGAATTTATAGCTATCTTTTCCCTCAACATCGAAAACTGCTTTATCCTTTGGGTCGTGTTTGATAATCACAACCTTTCTATTTTGTTCAATCAGAATTTTGGCTAACTTTTCTATAATCGTTGTTTTTCCACTATTTGATGGTCCAGTGAATGCTACTACTCTTCCCATCTATATTACCCCCAATTCAATAGCAAATATAGAAGTTGTATTCAACTCTTTTGAATATAGTAAAAGTGATTTTTTATCTTTCGACTGCAAAATATGGAACTCCTCTATCCCATTCTGAAATATATCAAATCTCACAAAATGGAGCTTCTCTACCGGAACGGGTAATCTGAAAGGGATAGGCGATTCTGCTCTAATCAGTTGGTTGCTATCCAGATTTAGAAACCATTTCACATGGCAAATATGGGAGTTGTATATTGAATTCGTTGTCTCCAAACTCAATATACTATTTCTAGACCCCCCATTAGATATAGAGATAGTTGAAGCCTCCAATATATCTTTTCTAATTAGAGATAGAAATATCTCATTTTCTGAAAGTTTCCTATCTCTCTTTTCTAATAGAGATGTCGAATGTCTCAAATTTTCCAATACTCCATATAGGTATGCTACTAAGATACCTATCAAGACGATAGAAATCATTACCTCGATTAGAGTAAATCCCTTTTTTACCAATTGCATATCTCTATATCCGTCCTCTGATACAATGCTCCCTGTATTCAAAATAGTAACATAAGGATAGTTAGTGGTTCTTATCGATAACCAAACCAGCTGGAAAGTTCCTAAGAAGAGGATAAAAAAGATTTTGAAATATCTTGGAGTTGAAAAAGATATAGAGGTTGTAATTACAACCAATAGGGAAATTCAGAGAATAAATTCTCAATTTAGAGATATAGATAAGCCTACTGATGTTCTCTCCTTTCCCCTTTCTGATGAGGTGGAAACTCCTCTACTTGGGACAATAGTAATATCTTTCGACTTTGTTAAAGATGGAGCGAAAAGGTATGGACATAGGAAAAAAGATGAATTTATCTTACTATTTATACACGGCTTACTACATCTATTAGGGTATGACCATGAAATTGATAATGGAGAGATGAGAGAGAAAGAGAGTGAGATAGTGAAAAGGTTTGGACTACCTGATAGTCTAATTGTTAGAACCTGAATCCAGTAGCTTATCTCTCTTGTGATATTCGCATTTGTAACTATTGCTAATCTTCTCTTGACTATCCAGAC
>DTUW01000006.1 GCA_012963895.1 Campylobacterales bacterium
TGGATTCTATTTCCAATAGGAGTGATGAGGTCTTCTGTTCTCATGTCTGAGATTTTCTATATTTGTCTTTTGCATAGACCAGCTGAATAATTTGGGTTCTGTTTTGGAGCTTTTTCTCCAACTTCTCTATACTCTTTTCAGCTGTCTCTATCTCCAACTCAAAATATGTAGCATAGTCGCTATTGGTCTTGTCCTTCTCACTTTTGATAGAGATAATATCGATATTCATCTTTGCAAGGTATTTTAGAAAATCTGCCAAAGCTCCTCGATGGTTTGAAAGGCTAACAATTAGGTAATATTTGTAACTAGTGGTCTCTTTCCACTCTATATAGACCATCTCCAAACTTTCCAAATCTTGTCCAATCTTAGAACACATTTTATGATGGACATATACATCACTATTTTTTAGAACTCCAACTATGCTATCTCCATAGTATGGGTGGCAACAATAGTCGAACTTCACCCCATCAATATTCCTATTTGAAAGTATCTTCAAGGATTTGAATTGGTATTCTCTCAACTTATATCTATTTCTAATTAGAAAAGGTAGAAATTTCTTATTTTTCAACTCAATCCGTTGGGTAATCCTTGAAACAATATCATTTAGGCTATTTCTATTGGTAGCTATTTTATAGATGTTTTCAACGAAATCCAATTTTTCTAATTCTCTCTCAACTCTCTTTTTCGAAAAGCCAAAAATCGTTTTTAGGATATTAAATCCTGTTTGGGTATCTATCTCTCTAATTCTCTGGTTACAGAGAGCCTTTATTCCCTTGATAGCTTGATGAGTTTTTACCGAATCTATCCAGCTACATCTCGGGATAGGTTTATCATCTGTAATTATTTTCACAATATCCCCGTTTTGGAGTTCGGTCAATAGAGATACCTTTCTCTTATTCACATAGGCAAACTTAGCCCTATTTCCTAAATCTGAATGTATCTTATAGGCAAAGTCGAGAGCAACCGAACCACTCGGTAAAGTGAATACCTCGTAAGTTGGAGAATAGACATGAATATCTTCCGTGAATAGGTTGTATTTGATGATGTCTCGATAGTCTCCACTGAAATTCTCTTTACTATTTCCGAACGAAGCTATCCAATCGGTATTGATATGGTTTATAGACTGCTTATATTTCCAGTGAGCAGCCAATCCATATTCAGCCATTCTATCCATCTCAAAAGTTCTAATTTGGACTTCAAAGATAGAACTCTTATCGATTACCGTTGTATGGAGAGTCTGATACCCATTCTCTTTCGGTAGGGATATGTAGTCTTTGAATCTGAATGCTAAGGGTTTAAAATTGAGATGGACTATTCCTAAGGCTCTATATGCATCAATTGGGGTTGGAACTATGATTCTAATAGCCAGTAAATCTAGAACCTCATCGATATTTATCCCCTTCTTCTGCATTTTTCTATATATAGAATATTTGTGCTTTATCCTTGACTTGATAGTAAATTCATCTCTATCAAACCCATTTTTCACAAGCTCTACCGCTACTCGTTCGCGAAAGTTATGAAGTTTAACCCTAAGAGATTCCTCATATTTGTCTATATAGCTACTTATCTCCTCATACTCTTTTTTAAAAAGATATTTGAAACTCAAATCCTCTATCAAACTTTTCAGAGATGAAATTCCCAATCTATGAGCGATAGGAGCATAGACTACTAAACTCTCTTCGGCTATCCTAAGCTGTTTCTTTTCGGGTAGAGCATCGAGGGTAAGAAGGTTATGAACCCTATCACAAAGCTTTATTATCAATACCCGAATATCTTGGATAGATGCAGTTACCATTTTGCGGAAACTTAGAGCCGATGAGGTGAGCTTTCCCCCTCCTCCATCGACATTGGAAGGCAGTAGTTCCTTTTCGCGGATAGTATCAATTTTGGTAAGACCATCAACTAAGAAGGCTACATCATCTCCAAATCTCTGGCGAATATCTTCCAACCCAAATTGGGTATCCTCCACAACATCGTGGAGGAGAGCAGAGACCACCATAGACTCATTGCCAGAGATATTGGCAACGATAGAGGCGACCAAAATAGGGTGGATTACATAGGGTTCTCCACTTTTCCTCTTTTGACCTTTATGAGCCTCAATAGCAAAATCGATAGCATCTAAAACAGATTGTGAAGATTGTATATACTCTAATAGAAGTTGTTTAGAATCTTTTACAGTTTTGGTAGATAAAATCCTATTTAGAAAATCTCTATTCAACTTATACTATTTTGAAATCCAATTTATTCTCAGCTAACTCGTATAAAGCAATATCTGCTGATTTAGTAATATTGTGAGATTTGAGGAACTGTTCAGATAATTTAGGTTCAGCTCCATTGGTTATCTCTTCTGACCTTTTAGCAACAATTATAGACAATAGATAGGTATCTCCATCAACAACTTTTAAAGCCTTAGCAATTGCTTTTTCCAATCTTTGAGCCATTTAACTATCCTTTACTATTGAACAGTTAGATAAGTTTTCATTTTGAATAATATCTAGTAGATTGTTTTCCAGAAACATATTGCAGACGATAATGGGGATAGAGTTATCTTTTGCAAGTGCAATAGCGGTATCGTCCATCACTCTAATATCATCTTTTAAAGCGGTATCGTAGGATAGGGTGGTATATTTGATAGCATCTTCATGCTTCTTAGGGTCTTTATCATACACCCCATCAACTTTCGTAGCCTTTATTACAACATCAGCATCAATTTGAACTCCTCGCAAGGTGGCACCTGTATCGGTGGTAAAAAATGGGTTACCCGTTCCAGCAGCGAAAATTACGACCCTCCCCTTTTCAAGATGCCTGATTGCTCGTCGAACAATAAGGGGTTCAGCTACCTTATTCATCTCAATGGCACTTTGGAGGCGGACGGGAATATTTTTATTCTCCAATGCCTCTTGAAGAGCGATACCATTTATTACAGTTGCCAACATTCCCATATAGTCGGCAGAACTTCTAGGGATAATTCCATCTTTGGAGGCGGTAACTCCTCGAATGATATTACCACCCCCAATCACTATCCCAACTTGAATACCTTGATTTACAACTTTCCTAATTTCATTAGCTATATAGTCTAAAACATGGGTGTCTATTCCATACCCTTCCGAACCTGCAAGAGCCTCACCAGAAAATTTTATTAGAACTCTGCGGAAAGCCATATTTAGATATTGTCTCTAATATTGAGGGCTTGGATAGTTTTATCGCATAGTTCTCTATTTGTTCTTTTAAGGTATCTCATTAGTCTTCTTCTATGTCCAACCATTTTTAGAAGACCTCGACGAGATGCATGGTCTTTTTTGTTTGCTTTTAGATGTTCTGTAAGTCTGCTAATTTTGGTTGTAAGTAGTGCAATCTGAACCTCAGGAGAACCAGTATCCCCCTCTTTTCTT
>DTUW01000007.1 GCA_012963895.1 Campylobacterales bacterium
TTGCTCTCTATCAACTTCACTAGGTGCAGAAGTTAGCAGACATTGAGCCCGTTGAGTTTTTGGAAATGCGATAACATCGCGAATAGATTCGCTTTTGGTCAAAATCATTACCAATCTATCAAGTCCTATTGCGAAACCGCCGTGAGGAGGAGCTCCAAATTGGAGAGCCTCTATCAAGAAACCAAATTTTTGATTTGCCTCTTCATCTGAAATATTGAGAAGCTGGAAAACTCTTTTCTGAATATCTTCTCTATGGATACGGATAGAACCGCCTCCGAGTTCAACCCCATTCAAAACAATATCGTAAGCGATAGATTGAATATCTTCAATATCATCAACCTCATCGAGAGATTTAGGCATAGTAAATGGGTGGTGAAGAGCTTTGATATTTCCATCTTCATCTTTCTCAAACATAGGGAAATCGACAACCCAAAGGAATTCGAATCGGTTTGGGTCTTGTAAATTCAATCTTTTTGCAATTTCCAATCGGAGTCGTCCCATGTAGTCCCAAACAACTTTTTTATCCCCTGCTCCAAGGAATAGAATATCTCCTATCTCCAACTTAGTTCTATCGATAAGTTTCTGGATAGACTCCTCACTCATAAATTTTAAAAGAGGTCCTTTTATTCCCTCCTCTCTCATTTGGAAATAGGCTAATCCTTTGGCTCCAAATTTGGTAACGAACTTTTCAAGCTCTTTTATGACTTTTCTCGAAAACTGCTTATCCCCATTTGGAACTTTTAGAGCCTTTATTCTATTTCTCTTACTATCTTGGGCGATAGACTTGAAAATATCGTTAGTCGAATCTAGAAAGAGGTCAGCAACCTCCACCATCTCCAATCCAAATCTCAAATCTGGTTTATCAGTTCCGTAAAGCTCCATAGCTTCACTATATGAAATTCTTCTAAATGGGGTTTGGATATTGTGTCCCGCCTCTTTGAAAATCTCTTTTATCAACTCCTCAGCAACAGCTATTACATCTTCTTGGTCGCAAAAACTCATCTCAACATCTATCTGGGTAAATTCAGGTTGTCTATCGGCTCGTAGGTCTTCATCTCTGAAACATTTTGCAATTTGGAAATATCTATCAAACCCACCAACCATCAAAAGCTGTTTAAAGAGTTGGGGAGATTGAGGGAGAGCATAAAATTCGCCGTGATGAATTCGACTCGGAACTAGGTAATCTCTTGCCCCTTCTGGTGTAGATTTGGTAAGGATAGGAGTTTCAACCTCCAAAAAGCCCAATCTATCTAAGACATTCCGAGCAGTAATAGCTATTTTGCTTCTAAGTTTGAAGGTTTCGAAAGCTTTTCGGTTTCTAAGTTCTAAATATCTATATTTGAGTCGTATCTCCTCATTTACACTATTGTCCCCCAAAGTGAAAGGGAGTGGCTTACTTCTATTCTCGATAGTAAGTTTATGGACTACTACCTCTATTTTTCCAGTTTCCAATTTCGGATTTTCAAGTCCTTTGCCTCTTGCTCTAATCTTTCCTTCAACTAAGATAACGAATTCATCTCTAATCTCTGTTCCGATTTTATGAACCTCTTCACTTTCAGCTGGGTCTAAGACAAGTTGGACAATTCCGCTTTTATCCCTCAAATCTACAAATATGACTCCGCCGTGGTCGCGATGGCTATTTACCCAACCGGCTAACTTTACATCTGTTCCAACTTCTAAATCTTTAAGTTGTGTAGCTAAATGTCTTTTCATTCCATTACCTTATATAAAATTTGTGAAATATTTATCATATTATTTCAAAATTTATCAAGGAGTAATATATTGGTTGTTCTATCTCTCTTTTTTGAATCGGTAGCTACTCTGTTACACACTGTTATCAACATATATATATGGATAGTAATAGCTGGGGCGATTTTGAGCTGGGTAAATCCAGACCCATTCAATCCAATAGTTCTAACAATTAGAAAACTTACAGAACCAGCATATAGATATATTAGATACTATCTACCTGTAAGCTTTGGAGCTATCGATTTTGCTCCAATAGTTCTACTTCTAATATTGCAATTTTTAGATTTATTTTTAGTAAGACTTCTATACCATTTAGCAAGTAGTATTGGTCAGTAAAGAAAGGGAAGGGGCGGAACTGCCCCCTATTTGGTTTCCTATTGAGCTACTGAACTTCTCTTTTGGGTTTCACTCTTCATATCTACCCAAATATTTGGAGTTGCTCCGCCCGGTGTTAGGAAAATTTTCGCATCTCTATTCTCTTTAAGAGCTTCATTGAATTTATTCTGAACCTCAATCTGTTTTAATTGTAGTAGATGAGGTGTCAAACTTTCAGCTATCAACCTGTTAGCTTTTGCTGTCGCTTCTGCTTGAATAAGAGTAGCATCGGCTATACCTTGCGCTCTAATCTTTTTCGCCTCTGCTTCACCTCGTGCCAATTCAGCCTTTTTAAAAGCTATCTGCTTAGCTTTCTCAACCTCTTGTTGAGCTCTCTCTACTTCTTGTTTTGCAATTTGAACTCTCTCTATCTGCTCTTTTACTCTTGGAGGTAATATTATCTCTCTAAGTTGGATAGATTGGAGATGGACTGGTCTATTTTCTAAGTTGTCTATCTCTTCTCTAACTTTTGCATCTATTAGAGAAGCTATCTCATTTCTCTTGATTGGTAGATTTTCAGCCTCGTAAGCTCCAATCACATTCCGAACTATATCCCTAACTACTGGATTGATAATTTTCTCTTCCCAAGAGACTCCCCACTTTGAAATAGTTTGGGAGGCATAGGCTTCATTTAGTTGATATTGAACTGTTAGCTCTATTGTTACAGGCAATCCCCTTTTATCAAGAACCGTAATAGGAGGCTTATTCTGAATTCCATCATCGTAGGAGCTTCTCTCTTTCAATATCTTCTCGACTGAGCGGTAATTTATGATACGGACTTTGGTATCAACTATTATCACTTTTTGGATAACAGGGATTAGAAAGTGCAACCCAGGTTGGAGTGGAATAGGTTCATATTTTCCGGTAGTTACCTTTATTCCTCTCTCTCCTTCGTTGATAATTACATATGGTTTAGTAAAAAAGAGAACTCCAAATAGAATCAGGAGAAGATAGAATATCCCCGATTTATCCCCTATATTCTTCACAAATTCAGGCTTTTCAGGAGGTCTATTCTCTCTATTGTTTCTATTGAAATAGTTATTCATATCAGCCGGCATGTTTTTCCTTTAAATAAAAGTTAGCATATCTATATATTTTTCATTCCTACCATATACCACATCGAAATAGGCTTTTTGGAGCTGTTCGGTTATCTCTCCCCTCTGACCGTTTCCAATCACTCTACCATCTACATCTCTAATAGGGGTAACTTCTGCTGCTGTTCCTGTGAAAAATGCTTCATCAGCTATATAGACCTCATCGCGAGTAATTCGCCGTCTCTCGATAGGAATACCCATATCCTCGGCAAGTTTCAAAACTGTATCCTGAGTAATACTTTCAAGAGCATTATCATTTGGAGGACAAATCAATTTACCATCTTTGACCATGAAAAAGATTTCTCCACTACCTTCGGCGATAAAGCCTTCACTATCCAATAGTAGCCCCTCCTCATATCCAGCCTCGATAGCTTCAAACTTAGCCATTTGAGAATTGAGATAGTTTGCTACCGCTTTTGCTTTACCCATGTTGGAACGGACAGAGTTTCTAACGAAAGAGGAGATTTTTACTCTAATCCCTTTCTCCAATCCCTCATCTCCAAGATATGAACCCCACTCCCAAGCAGCAATTGCAGATTGAACAGGAGCATTGACATGGTAAAGTCCCATTACTCCATATCCGAGATAGATAATAGGACGAATATAGACATTTCCAGAAAAGCTATTTTTTCTAAGTAACTCTATTTGTGCCTCTTCATACTCTTCTAATGAAAAGTTGGGTTTTATCATCGTTATCTTTGCAGAGTTTATAAGTCTCTTAGTATGGTCTCTGAGTCGGAAAATTGCTAAACCTCTATCAGTTTGGTAGGCTCTTGTTCCCTCAAAAACCCCATTACCATAGTGGAGGGTATGGGTTAGAATGTGAATAGTTGCTCTATCCCACTCTACAAATTCTCCATTCATCCAGATATATTTTGCCTTTTCCATCTATTCCTTTCTCTTCTTGATATTCGATGTATTCTACCAGAAATAGGGTATCAGACTTTTTTAAGTTTGCAATATATACAATTCGGTTGTTTTTGGACAGATGGGTGAGTGGCTGAAACCACTTCCCTGCTAAGGAAGCATACCCATTCCGGGTATCGAGGGTTCGAATCCCTCTCTGTCCGCCACCACTTCATTTTAGAAAGCTATGTTTAGATATATCCTATTTCTAATATTTCCCACATTCCTTCTATGTTCCAAAAAACAGATTCCCGCTCCTGTTCCTTTGCCTGAAACGGTTGTATTTAAAAGAGATAATAGGGTCTATTCAGAAGATGAATTAGGGGATTTGATTTTCAATGGACAAATATTCACCTTTGTAGCTTATGCTGATGGGGTGGAGTTGCAAAACTTTGGAATTAGAGAGAGATTTCTCATCTATCAATCCCTATTTCACTTGAAAAATTTGGATAAGTTGCAAGGGATAGATATAGCCCTACTTCTACCGGAGAAGGTTATAGGTAGATATAGCTTTTCCGTTACCAATGCGGTTCTTTCATACCTCATCTCCAAAAAAGAGAGTTTTAGAGTAAAGAGTTACTATATTTCCAATGAGGAAAATAGCAGTATTGCATCGGCAATAGAGAATATTATTAGAGATGGTTTCCAATTTGTAATTGCTCCAATGACGGAGGAGGGGGCTAATATTATCGCCAATCTATCCCCTGATATATTTTTCTACTTTCCAACTCTGCATAAAGATAGAATTACCAAACGAAATATATTTTTCTATTTTGGAGGTATAAATTATAGAAGACAGATACATGAACTATTGAAATATTTCGATGGAGGGAAAATATCCCTATTTTACGATAAAAGCCCAAAAGGGAGAGAACTCAATCAGATAGTTTTAGAAGAGCTAAATAGCTCCTTTCCAGATGCAAATATCACTGTCATCCGTGAAGTTGGTAGGAGGGATACCGATTTTTCTGATTTGTATAAGGATAATAATGATAGCCTCCATAGCTCCTTTTTCATCAACACCACTAAGGTAAAAAGTAGCATTTTACTAGCCCAACTTACCGCCTACGACCAACAACCTAAATTGATACTTTCAACCCAAATCAACTACTCCCCTATTCTCCTCTCTATGACCCAACCAATCGATAGAGAGAATTTGGTAACTGCTAATTCTATCTCCAATAGTCATCGTGAGATTGCAGATACTAACTATCTGTTTAACAATGACATAGTCTATGATTGGATAAATTACTCAGCAACTATTGGAACCGACCTGTTCTACCACCTTATCACCGGAAAGCCTCGAATATATTCTGAACCGATAGAAAACAATCAGGTTATATATACTATCCATATGATGAGGTCGCGAGAACGGGAATTTTACGAGGATAAAAGAGTGAAATAATTTCTGATAAAATTTCACACAATTCAGATAAGGGTAACAGATGGTAAAAATAAAAGGACAAGTTTGGAAATTTGGGGACAATATAGATACAGATTTGATAATTCCAGCAAGGTATTTGAATACTTCTGACCCTTACCAATTGGCTAAACATGCAATGGAAGATGCTGACCCAGATTTTTCAAAAAAAGTTAAAAAAGGGGATATTATCGTAGCTGGTCGTAATTTCGGTTCTGGCAGTAGTCGAGAACATGCCCCTATTGCTCTGAAATATGCAGGGGTTTCAGCTGTAATAGCGAAAAGCTTCGCAAGGATATTTTATAGAAACTCTTTTAACACGGGATTACCTATCTTTGAAATAGATGAGGTTGAAGAGATAGCAGAAGGAAGCAGACTATCAATAGACATGGATAGTGGAGTAATAGAAGATATGGAGAGTGGGAAAAAATACAAATTCAAACCTATCCCCCAATTTATGCAACAGCTGATTCAAGCTGGGGGGTTGATAAATTATGCAAAAGAGAAGATAGCAAATGGGTAGAAATTATCGAATTACAGTAATTAAAGGGGACGGAATAGGTCCAGAAATAATAGATGAAGCGATAAAAGTTTTAGATGCTGTTAGTAGTGTTAAAGGGTTTGAGCTAACCTATATAGATGCTCTTATGGGTGGAATAGCTTACGATGTAACAGGCGAACCACTACCAAGAGAGACTATCGAAAAGGCTAAAAGTAGCGATGCTGTTCTATTTGGAGCAATTGGAGGGGAGCAGTGGGATACCCTTCCAAGACAACTTAGACCAGAGACTGGATTACTAAATCTACGAAAAGAGTTAGGAGTTTATGCAAATCTGAGACCTGTAAAAGTATTCGATGAGCTTGTAGAGGCTTCTACTCTAAAAGAGGATGTAATTAGAGGGGTTGATTTACTGGTTGTCAGAGAACTTATCGGAGGTCTATATTTTGGAGAGCCGAAAGGGAAAGAAGGCAATAGAGCATTTAATACAATGGTCTATTCGGAATCTGAAATTAGACGAGTAGCCCATGTAGCATTTCAAACAGCTATGAAGAGAAATAAAAAAGTTTGCTCAGTAGATAAAGCAAATGTTTTAGATGTATCACAACTTTGGAGAGAAGTTGTTACAGATGTAGCAAAAGAGTATCCTGAGGTTTCTCTCTCTCATATGTATGTAGATAATGCAGCCATGCAACTGATTCGAGACCCTAAGCAGTTTGATGTGATTTTGACTGGTAATATATTTGGAGATATTTTGAGCGACGAGGCAAGTATGCTATCGGGTTCTATCGGACTTTTACCATCAGCATCAATAGGGGATAAGTTTGGACTATATGAACCTATTCACGGGTCAGCCCCCGATATTGCAGGACAGGGAATAGCAAACCCAATAGCCACTATTGCAAGTGCCTCAATGATGTTGAAGTATGCATTAGGAGAGGTTGAAGCTTCTGAATGTATAGATTGGGCAATTAGAGAAGCTCTAAAAGACGGATATAGAACTAAGGATATTAGTCAATACGGAGCTAAGGAAATCTGTTCCACAAGTGAATTTGGCTCTATTATTGCTAACTATGTTGGAAAATGTCGAAAATAGATAATAGATTCCATCTATCAGAAGAGGGTAAAAAAATGGTAGCCCTCTTTATATCTATGAAATACGACTACCAATTTTGTCAATTTGAAAGATGGATATTAAAACGGAGTCGTAAGATTATCGAAATCAAAAAATAGTAAAATATACAGATTTTTCACCTACGGGGATGACTTGGCTTCGACAGGAGTAGGTCAAAGTCGTGTAGCATGCCGAGTGGAAACTCGTAAAACATTCACCCTAAATTTAGATGCAAACAACACATCTTATCGCCCAGTAGCAGTAGCTGCATAATTGGGCAGTCGGCTGTTCGGTTGTCAGGTTCCGTTAGTCGGCTTCATCTTCTATATCTGACTTTGGTGGCTCCTTCTCCCCAAAGGGGTTACCGAGACTTTTTGGGGATAGATAGCGGTTGGGTCTGTGTCCCCTTCCGCTGTCGAAACTCTTCGACACAGAGAAGCATGTATAGAAGCACGGTGGCGACTGCTCTTGGACTCGGGTTCAATTCCCGACATCTCCACCAAATTTCAAATATTCCTGCTAAAATCCTTCAAAAGTTTAATAATTTCCATTTTAGACGATAGTAGATTTAGAATTTCAACTAAGAAGGAATATAGTCATGGGTTTTGTTGTTAATACAAATGTAGCTGCAATGGTTGCAACAACCCAATCCAGATTAAATAACAAAGGATTGGATCAATCTTTGGAGAGACTTAGTTCAGGATTGAGAATTAATAGAGCGGCTGATGATGCCTCAGGACTTGCAATTTCTGACTCCCTCCGCTCACAGGCAAACTCACTTGGTCAAGCTTTACGAAATGCTAACGAGGCTGTTGGAATTATCCAAATCGCTGATAAAGCGATAGCAGAACAGGTAAAGATATTAGATACTATCAAAACGAAAGCTACCCAAGCAGCCCAAGATGGACAATCCACTGAATCTAGAAAAGCTATTCAAAGCGACATCAGATTACTTATGAGCCAATTGGACAATATTGCTAACAGCACCAGCTACAACGGAAAACAACTTCTATCCGGAAATTTCATCAACAGAGAATTCCAAGTAGGTGCCTATTCTCGAAACACTGTTCAAGCCTCTATCGAAGCTACTTCAACTGACAAAATAGGACATGTTAGAGCTGAAACAACAGCTATTGGGAAAATCAACAGAGGAACAGCAAAACTTACTTTTGAAGGTAGCCATATTCCAAATGGTAAGCTCACTATGGAGAGTGTGAAAATCGATTCCAAAGCTGGAACAGGTATTGGAGCTCTTGCAGAGGTTATCAATAAAAATAGTTCTACTCTTGGAGTTAGAGCCTCTTATAAAGTGGAAGTGCTTGGAAGCAAAGCGGTAGAAGAGGGAGCAAAAGTCCAGAACCTCGTTATCAATGGTGTAGAACTTGGTAACCTTTCAGATATTAGAGCCAACGATGCTGATGGTAGATTAGTAGCTACTATCAATGCAGTAAAAGATGAAACAGGTGTATTTGCATCTATCGATGAAAGAGGTAGATTGAAACTAACATCTCTTGATGGTAGAGCTATTGAAATTAAAAGCGACCCTGTTACTACAACAGATGCAGATGGGAATGAAGTTACTAAGACCTTTGAAGACTATTTCGGAATCGATGGAAATAGTTTCAATGCAGGTAGATTAACTCTGGTTTCACAAGGTGCAGTAGATATTAGAGTTTCTGACCAGGCTGGTGGAGCTCTTGAAGAGGCAATGAATAATGGAGCGATGAGTGAAGCTAATTATAACCTTCGGGGAACTCTAAACGGATTTAGTTCTCTTCAAGCTGATGCTATGGGAGTCTTTGCCAATGAGAACTCTCTAAACTATCCGGGAGCTGACAACATCAACGACCAAAATATGGTTCTAACTGCTGGGGTTACAACTCTTGAAGGTGCTTTTATGGTAATGGATATTGCCGACTCTGCTATTAGACAACTTGACCAAGTTAGAGCTGGATTGGGTTCTGCTCAAAACGAATTAGAAGCAGCCGTTAGAAACTTGGGAGTTACCCAAACTAATGTAAAAGCTGCTGAATCAGCCATTAGAGATGTTGATTTTGCAGAAGAGACTGCTAACTTCTCCAAACAGAACATTCTTGTCCAATCTGGTAGTTATGCATTGACCCAAGCTAATGCTGTTCAACAAAACATTCTAAAACTTCTCCAATAGTCTCTATACCTTTCCTCGGAGCTGGTAAGTTATATCACCAGCTCCAAACCCGATAATAATTCCTTTCAAAATTTTCATGCCATTTGGTATCTTCACCTTTCCATCTTCTACAAATACCCGACTTGCGAAAATTGGAGAGTAATCTCTAAATTCACTTTGGAAATCTATCTCTCTTTTCTCTTCTCCTGCACTCCATACAGGTAGTATTACAAGTTTTGTAACTCCTTTAAAACAGCTTTTAAATCCCTCTAAATTATCTATCGTTCTACTATATTTGTGAGGTTGCCAAATTGCCACTACCTCATCTATTCCCACCATTTTGCTGTATTGAAATAGCGATTTTAGAGTTGCTCCTATCTCTGTTGGGTGGTGTCCGTAGTCATCTATCAAAATAAAATCTCTCTTCTTTTGCAAAATATCAAATCTCTTTTCAATACCTCTATATTTTAGGAGGTTGTTTCGAATTTCTTCTATCTCCATTCCATAATCGATAGCTGTAAGAATTGCCAAAGATGCATCTATTGCGATATGCTCACCAATTCCCCAAACTTGGAAAGTTCCATAATCTTTCAAAGTAAATCTAGTATATGGTTCTCTCTCTATGATAGTAAATTGAATATCTCTAATATCTTTTGATGGATAGAGGCGAATAGCTTCTAAGTCCAATTGGGATAAAAATGGGTCTTCACTATTTATCACCCTCCTTTTACCCTGTTTTAGAAAGTTGTAATATGCTGAATAGAACTTCTCTAAATCGTAGTTGTAAAATTCCATATGTTCAGGTTCTGCATTTGGAACGATTGAATAGGTAGGATTGGAATTTAGAAAACTCCCATCACTCTCATCAGCCTCAAAGACAACCTCATCACTATCTATATATTTCGTATTCGATTTGTCTATTTTGTTGTATGCTCCAATAATATAGGACTTTTGTAGAATAGTTGCTAATATAGATGAGGTGGTGCTTTTTCCGTGAGCTCCACAAACAGAGAAGACTTTCCTATCTCTCAAAATCCATTTTATAGCTTCACTTCTTGACAGGGTAGGAATTCCTCGCCGTTTTGCTTCTACTATCTCTATATTGTTGCTTTGGATAATTGCAGAGTAGATAACTATATCTATACTATCATCTATCGCATCTCTGGAATGGGGGGTATAGATAGTAATACCTATCTTCTCCAAATCTTTGGTAATAGTATTACTTACTCTATCAGAGCCTGAAATGGTGTGATTCTCGAAATAGAGGAACTTTGCAAGGGCTGAAATCCCAATTCCCCCTATACCTATTAGGTGAATTCTCATCTATAATTTTTTACTTCTCGAATTGCATCTACAATTAGTTGGCTATTTTGGTGTAGAAACTGATTGGCACTATCAAAGAAATAGAGAATAAAGAAACTCTCATTTTTGTTCTCCATAGCCTCCATATCTACAAACTTTTCTAGAAATTCATTAAAAGGAATCTTTTTCAAAATAGCCACTAAGTGAATTTGCATCGCCCCCTTAAATACTGGATTTTCATTTACTATCGAGAGGAGGATAAAAATCTCTTTTGCTTCATCAAACCGATTATGGCTGTAATGGTCAATACCATATTCATAGATAGCTCTTAGAGTGTAGTGGTCATACTCATTATCCAAATCGAAAAGTGATTCACTCTCCAATTTGGAGTGGAGGGAATTGAGGGCTATTTCCAGAATGAGATTATAGATAGAAGCTATCCGACTTTTATCGCTCTTTTCAAGAGCAATTAGAGTATCCAATACATCATATAGTCTAATAATATCTCTATCTCTTTTCGCCTCTTCCTCTCTCCGATTGAGTTCTAATAGAAAATTAGGGTCATTTTTCAACTCTTCAATTCTCTTATCCAATAGAAAATCCTCTAATATAGATTGCTAAATTATATCACTCCGAGATTTAGGTTGGAGTTTGGAAATATCGGTAAAAATACCATTTCTATATAGCTCTATTCCATACCGCCCTATCATCGCTCCATTATCGGAGCAGTATTGGAGTTCAGGAGATATTAGCTCCATACCAAATGGGCGAATAGTATCGGCTATCTGGTTTCTGATATAGATATTGGCACTAACTCCACCAACCAATCCGAGATACCTATATCTCTTAAAACTCCTTTTTAAATACTTTTTCAACTTCTGAACAATATGGGCAGTTGCTACTTTCTGGAATGAGGCTGATATATCTCTCTGAAACTGAGGGTTTTTTATATCTCCTTTCGCTATCTCTAATCGAACAGCATTTTTTAGCCCTGAATAGCTAAATGCAAGTTTTGGAGATTTCGATAGCGGAACTGGAAAAGGAAACCTATTTTCGTCTCCCTCTTTTGCCAGTTTTTCAATTATAGGACCTCCCGGATATCCAAGCCCCAACATCTTAGCCACTTTATCGAAACTCTCTCCTAAACTATCGTCTAAGGACGAAGCGACGATATGGAACTTGTTCCATTCATCGACCTCTATTAGTTGGGTATGTCCCCCTGAAACGAGTAGAACCAAAAGAGGTAATTTTGCCTCCTGCTCGATAAATAGTGAATAGATATGTCCCACTAAGTGATTTACTCCAATAGCTGGAATATTGAGACCGATAGATAGGGCTTTTGCCATTGTAATCCCCTCCAATAGGGTAACAACCAGCCCCGGCTCAGTTGTAACCGCAACAGCTTTCAATTTCGGAAATAGATAGGCTACCTCATCGAGTAACTTTGGTAATGTTTCAGTATGCAATCTACTTGCCAACTCTGGAACAACTCCACCATATTTGGAGTGGTGGATAGCTTGTGAAACTCTCTTATGGAAAATAAGTTTTCTGCTCTCAATCTCAGTAACTGCTATTGAACTATCATCGCAACTACTCTCAATACTCAAAATCATATCTATCCTTGAAATTTGTTTTATTATAAAATATTACATAGACTATTAGAGGAGATAGAAATTTGGCTATTTTTGAGGGAAAATTACAAGTTTCAAAAGATACGAAAGTAGCAATTATTGCTAGTCGTTTCAACCATATCATTACAGATAGATTGGTTGAAGGGGCAAAAGATGGATTTTTGAGACACGGCGGGAAAGAAGAGAATATAGACACCATATTAGTTCCGGGAGCTTTTGAAATTCCTATGGTTCTCAATCGAGTTTTAAAAAGCGGGAAATATGATGGGGTCTGTTGTGTTGGAGCTGTTATTAGAGGAGCTACTCCCCACTTTGATTATGTTTCAGCAGAAGCGACCAAAGGGATAGCTTCAACTGCATTGAAACACGATAAGCCTGTAAGTTTCGGACTTCTTACAACCGACACCCTTGAACAGGCAATAGAGAGAGCAGGAAGCAAAGCAGGTAATAAAGGGTTTGAGGCGATGATGGGGTTGATTGAGATGATAAATCTATATAGCGAATTGGAAAAGTAGAATATGGCTACTATCCATCAAGCGAGAAGGGGGGTGGTCTCTCTTCTATATGCTTACGACTTGGGAAATGACAATTTAGAAGAGTTGAAAAATGAATATTTTGAAGAGAGAAAGATTAGGAACAGACAACGAGAGTTTGCAGAAGCCCTTTTAAAAG
>DTUW01000008.1 GCA_012963895.1 Campylobacterales bacterium
GCTCTATTGGAGGAGTGTAGAAAATATAATCCGATGATGTCCAATGTTTCAATTGATGAGGTTGTCCCCTACCAGTTCCAACTTCCAGCCTCTCCATATGTGGCAAAAGGTAGAGAAACGATTAGCATCGACAAAATCAGAGAATCTATTCACAATATAGAGCAGTTTTGCGATATTGTGATAGTTGAAGGGGCGGGGGGATTGCTCGTTCCAATTGAACGGAACTACTTCATGATAGACCTAATTCAGGAGTTGGGATATAGAACCCTCTTAGTTGCTCCGAGTAATCTCGGCTCGATAAATGACACCCTGCTATCTATCGATAAGCTCTCTCAAAGAGGAATAGATTTCCATTGGACAATAAACCTATATAGAGATATGGATACCTTTCCAGAAATCACCCAACCATTTTACTTAGACCATTTCGGAGAAGTTCCAATTTTTCAAAATAGCAGTTTGGAGATAGCTAAAAAGTTGATTTATAGATAACTTTTTACCATTTCCAATCTCTCCATAGCCACTTTTTGAGTTCTTGGAAATTTGAGAGCTTTAAAAAACTCTTTTCGAGCTTCTCTATATCTCTTTTGAAGGAGCAATATATCCCCCCGTTTAATATATATTTTTCCAATTTTTGGATTTATCCTCTCAACCTCATCAAGCAATTTTAGAGCCTCTTCAAACTCTCCAAGTTCAACCTCAACATCAGCAAGGGCTAAAAGATATTTAGGTTTATGGAGTTTTCCAATTACATTTTTTAATAGAGTTTCCAATCTGTTATATCTCATCAATTTGGTATATATCAGGATTGCTCTATCTATAAAATCCTCGTCTAAGATAATTCCCTTTTGAAACGAGCTATCTACAAGTTGTCCCATTTGAAACTCCATTCTATACTGCTTAAATAGCAGGTAAAACTTAGTAAATAGCTCCACACTATCCAATTTCTCCAATAGAGGGGAAATATCTATCTCATTTACAGGAGTTCCAAATCTGATAGAGAGAGATATATAGCTATCCCAAAATCTAATATCCAATGACCTTTGGACTATCTTTTTTACAACCTTATAGGCTTTCTGAAAATCTTTTATTCCTCTAAATATCAGAAATTTGAGTTGAAGTATCTCCATCGTCTCTGGAAACCCTTTCAGATACTCCAAAGCAGTTCGAAAATCCATATTTTCTATATATAGTTTTGCTAACTCCAATCGCACCTCATCGAGAAGCTCCCTATCCAATAGCCCAGATTCCTCGATAGCTGTATAGTGGATAATGGCGAGAGAGGTTTTACCTTGTAACTTTTCAATACCGGCTTGGAAGTATCTGATGAGGTCGATTTCAAGGGGATTGAGTTCATCTTTAAACCAATATAGCATGTAGTCTATGCTCTCTTTTGCCTTCTCAACTCTATTCTCTTCTAAAAGTCGCTTGGTCTCTTGAAGTTGAGCATATATATCCTCAGAAATGGAGTAGCTAAATAGGGAAAGTGGAACAAATAAGATTAGTAGGAAAAGAATTTTTTCAACTCTCTTAGAGGGGTTTGATGGGTATAGATTTTCAGGTATCTAATTCCAAACTTTCGGAAATTTTGGAAAAGTTCTCTATCGTGTTTCTGAATATTTTGGATATATGTCTGGTTATAGCTGAAATTTCCATCTACCCGCTTACCACTTTCACTATCGATAAGGGTAGCAAATCCAAATTTTGGGGGAAACTCTTCAATCTGGTCGCGAACTACAATAGCTACCACCTCATTTCTCTTAGCAAGATATTTGAGTTCTAATGGGTGGTAGAAGTCAGAAATAATAAAAATTAGACTCTTCCGCTTCACCTTTTGGAGGAGGGTTCTAATCAGAAATTCTCTATCTAAACTACGATTCAGAGGATTGAATTGGATAACACTCTCAACCCCCTTTTGAACGGCATGGATACTTTTTGAGGGGCGAAAGTAGTGAAAAATATCATCAGCAAATATGAAAGAGCTAAACATGTCCATATTTCTAATAGCTGAAACTCCAAGAATGGAGACGATTTCAGCTATCAAGTCCTGTTTAAACCTCTGACTACCAAAGTAGGTTGAGCCTGTCAAAATTGAGACAGCTACTATATTTAGCTCTCTCTCCTCTTGAAAAAGTTTTATATATGGTTGGTGGAGCTTGGCGGTGATATTCCAATCAATTTTTCTAATATCATCTCCTAACTGGTATTCTCGAAGTTCTACAAAGTCGTAGCCCTCACCTTTGAATATAGATGGATTATTCCCTATCTTATCGCTAAATATAGATTTTTTAGCTTTTAGAATTAGCTCTTTTGCTCTACTCACCTTTTTCTACCATCTGCATATCTGTATCTATTTCGATAATGGTATGGACATTACCCCGAGGGTTGAAATCGGCTACTATCTTCATATAGTGGGGTTGCAGTTTCGAATTGAGAACTGAAAAGATTTCATTTATACTATCCTCGTGAGAAATATATCTATTTCGGAAAGTGTTGATATATATCTTCAAAGCCTTCAACTCTACAACCCATCTATTTGGAATATATTCAATGTGGATAGTTGCATAGTCTGGGTATCCGCTTCTGGGGCATAGGGCTGAGAACTCGGGTAGTGTAATTTTTATTCTATATCTATTTTCATTTCTGTTTTCCCACAGCTCCAAATCTCTATCTATATCAAACTCGGCTATCTCTTTTTCTCCATATCTCACTCTATCGCTCCACTGACTTTTTGCGATATTATATAAAAACCACTTTTTTAAATATTTCTGAAATATTTTGTGTAATATATAGATTTAGTTTCTAATTCTTAAAAATTTCATCTAATTTCTACATTGTCCAAAAAGTTGAGAAATAGAGGTATATGTAATATACATCATCATATTTCCAAATATATCCCAATTTTTCCTGAATACCGAAAAATGGGAATTTTGAAAAATTTGATACAAAAATTGTATAGGGGGATAAAAATTTGAAAATTGGAAATCTTAGATATATATTTAGATATTACTACTAATCTATATTTCAGATATTGGGAATTTTTGGAACGGAAGAGCTGAAAAGAGTTGGCGAAACTTAAAAAATTCCCCAAAAATTTGGGAGTTTTTCCATTTTGGAGAAGAGGGCAAACAACCTCATCAAGGTGCTGAAACTTAAATTTTTCAAACTTTCCAATATACGGGAATTTTGAGGAGGTAAATATTAGGGTTGCCCCCTATACGAGCAACCGCTATTTAGGGGGTATTTCTGAAAGAAGAGAGGTAAAACAAAAATTAAGGTTTCTATATCTTAGGCAGGAACTCTTTTAGAGTTTCAAGAGAGATAAAACTATTTTTATACTCTATCCCCATTCTATTTCCTACTCTAATCAGAAGCGGGGAATATTTTCCATTGAGAATATTTTTCAGCTCTTCAATATTGTCATTTACAAAATCCAAAAATTCTAATGATGCTTTATAGTAGCTGTTGGAGATTTTGATGGAGTGGGTGGCTCTGGTAACAGCCACATATAGAATATTGTATTCCTCTTTGATATTTTGAATAGAGCTATTTAGCACTAATTCGGATAGGATAGGTTTTCTATCTCTAATAGATATATCCAATTTTGGTTTCTCTCCATTTTCCGGAAAGGAGAATATATTTCCTTCATCTTTTTCATACTGCTTCAAATATTTGGATAGTTTTTGGAAATCGCTATTATCCAAAGTATATCCATATATGCTCCTATCCGTTTTGGTAAGTCCCAATATATTTGAACTAGTTCCCTCATGGACAAAAATATTATCTATATCTTTGTATATCACAGTAAGAGACCTAAGAATTACAACATTTTCAAACTGTAACCCTTTTGACTTATGAATAGTTGATAGGATATTAGGGCTGTTTTCGTCTGAATACTTTTCAATTGTGTTGAAGAAGCGAATAACAATATTTTCACCTCTATTCTCTCTGTTAAAAATAACCTCATCTCGATATTTGAATATGAAGAGGGCTATATTTATCTTATCTTCAATATCTGATAAGCCGTGAGCAGTTACATATTCGAGAAGTTCTAAAAATGATGAAAAATTCCTTAGATATGAGTTCCGAAATTGTGGAAATGGAATTTTTCCTCTATGCTCTTGAAGTCGAGAAATCTTCTCCTCTTGACTGAGAGAAGAGAAGCCGGGGATAGTTTTGGACAGCTCGATTGTATAGGTAAGGAGCTTATATATATCACCTATCTCATCTGTATCAAAGTTTTCAACTCCTCCATAGAGATAGTAACTATCTTTATTACTTATTTGAAAGATAGCCATCGATAGAAGCGGAAAAGTCCCCCTAGATAGATAGGCAGTTCTCCCATCTCCTTGAATATCTTTACCACCTCCAACTATCTTCTCACCTCTCAAATTCAATATTTTATTAGCCAATATCTCCATTTCTGAATTTAGTTCAAATCTGAAACTGGTAGTAAGTTGTTTCTTAATTACTCTATCAGGATAGCTATCTTCTAAGAGCTTGGAGAGGTTGATATTTCCTAAAAATCCATATATTTTCTGGTTGTTGTCTCCGACTATAATAATTCGATACCTTCCAGATTCTACGAGCGAGATAATAAATCTTGATAACAATTTAGATATATCTTGGGCTTCATCTAATACTATATAGTCGTAGTTGAAAACCCTTTTATGGGCTGTTGTTACAAACTCTTTTAGAAATGTATCGAAAGTTGTAAAGTTGGAATTTAGTATCTCTTTATGGATATTTGGAACATAATCAACTGCTTCTAATCGCTGTTTGATTACCCATTTTGAATTTTTTACCGGTTTTCTTTTATATCTCTCCTCCAACTCTTGGCGAATCTCATTTTTCAACTCCTCCAAGTTGTCCAAATCTATTGCAGATTTGCAAAAGTTTCTATATGCATCATAAATATGATTTACTTTATAAAAGTTCTCTTTGCTTTCAGAAATATCGATTCCAACTATATTTGCGATGAGGTGGTTATTTATATACCTTATCTCTTTTCTACCTACATATCCCCTAGCAAAGCCGTGAAGGGTGTAGGCTCTGGTATTTTCTGGAAATTTCTTTTGTGCTTCTTGAACAACTTTTTTATTAAATGCTAAATATAGAAATCTCTTATCTGGATTATCTTTTGCTATTTCTAGAAGGGTTGAAGTCTTTCCACACCCTGCTAAGGCATTGACAACTAAGATATTTCCTATCTCTAAGTTTTTTGCCTCCTGCAATATCTCTTGCTGTTCTGGTGTAAGTTCCACTATTTCTCCTTATTAAAAAATGAATCTACATGGATATTTTTGAATGCTCTATTTAGAGAAAAAAAGATATTTGGATATTTTTTCTCCAAATCTTTCAAGAGACTTTTTACCTCATACCTCGCATAAGGAACTTTTATATCAAACCTCATCGAGGGACAAGCTTCATCACCTATAATAGGTAAGTTTGCTTTTAAAGCTCCATTTAGTAGCTGTCTCTCTCTAACCTGTATTAGAGGACGAATTACAACAATTCCATTATCTGCGGTATATTTAGGGGCGAGGGTTCGCATGGTGCTATTGTAGAAGATGTTCATGAAAAAGCTTTCAACTGCATCATCAAGGTGATGCCCCAAAGCCAATTTATTATATCCCAACTCCTTAGTAGCACTATATAAAGCTCCTCGCCTCATTCTGGAAAAGAATGAACAATAGGAGCTGTTTCGTCGTATCTTTTCCTGAGCAATCTCAAATATATCGGTTTTATAGATATGGTGAGGTATCTCATACTCTTTCAGATGGTGGGTAAGTTGCGAAAAATCCTCACCCATGCCGTAATCGATAGTTACCGCTGTAAATTGGAACTTGAAGGGGGCATGTCTCTCCATTCTTTTTAAGATATGGGCTAACATTAGGGAATCTTTTCCCCCGCTCAACCCCAGAACTATTCTATCCCCCTCCTCAATTAGTCCAAACTCTCCATTAGTTCGACCTACAATTTTCAGAAGTTTTTTACTTATCTCTATCTCTCTTCTCTTCATTGTAGTGGTAATCTCAAAAATCTCTCATCACAAACTAGCTTTTTGGAATTTATATAGCAATTTATATCCTCCAATTCAGGAGCTGGAATTACTCGATAGTTTTCCAAATCTCTATCAAGTTCAATAATATATCCCTGCGACTCGATGAGGTATATCTTATCCTCAACCTCGCCCCAAGTTACAAAGTAGGCGAATGGAAATTTTATTTTTTTCTCCAATTCCAGTTTTCTGCTATATTTCCGAACTTCTCCATCTTTGGTAATTAGATATATAGCATCAGATTCAAAGATAGCCCCTCTCAAATTTAGTTTTACCTCCTCATCGAATCCATCTCCAATCACCATCGCTTTTCTATGGGTGATTAGAGTTAGGTCGTTGGGTCGCAATTGGTAATCTACCACATTTGGATAGTCTTCACCAGTTCCAATGGAGAAAACTTTCACTATTCTAATTCGAGGAATGGAGAATATCACTACCTTTCCGTCCAATGTGAAATAGAGAATATTTTCCCCCTCAAACTTAGGAGGTGGCAATCTCCTATCTATTGTAGCTACTGTTGGAAATTTGTATTGAAAGATAGTGCTGTTTTTCTCCAAATCGAATAGACCAATCCTATTGTTCTCTTTTACAAAAGCTACCAAATTATCTCTTTTGCTCTCTACTACATTATCAGGGAATAGTTTCGATGAGGTTTCGGAAGAGTTTCCAAAATTGTCTATTTCTCCTGTTGAGAAGATGGCTCTATGAAATTCGACTCTCTCTATATATTTGCCTCGTTGGTAGATAAAGTGGAGTTGTCTATCTTGATAGTGTTCAGGTTTTGGGGTGTAGGAGGGTTTAGAGCTACACCCTCCCAATATTAGGATTGGAAATAGGAGATTATGGAGTTTTAAGGTCATCTATTTGGATTTTGGATATATCACTACTTTGGGAACTATTGTTATCACTTTTGCTATTGCTATCTGTTCGGATATATACATCTCTTGAAGCATCATATATTTTATTTACAGCTCCAAAGTGGAGAAGGAAATTTGCAAAGTCTTTAAGTTGAGAAGTGGCACTAATGAAACTTAGCCTATTGTGAGCCTTCTCAATCTCTCCATCTTCAATAAGTTTATAAGCTTCTAAAAGAATAGCAAGTTCTCTAAATATAGCCCGTTCTCGATAGCTATACTCATTCAACTTTTTCGTATCTTTTTGTAATGATGATATTTGGTATTGAGCCAAATCTGATAGCACCTCATCGCTACTATTAGCAAACTCTTTTAGTTTCGATATATCTTCTTTCTCTATGCTTTCAGAAAATTGGATAAGTCTATATAGTTCGGGATTTTTGAGTTTGATAATTTCTAAATTTTTCTCCTTCTCTATCCCCTGCTGATAGTTATAATAGGCTTGATTGGAGACCTCTATTCTATATTCTTGAATAAAGTTATTGGCAAAATAGATAGCTCCTCCAACCAGAAGAGAGGTGGTAACAAATAGAATTTTTCCTCTATTCTTGTGATAGAACCTATCGGCAAAATAGAGCATCTCCTCTAATAGGGTCGGCTCTTCTACCTTGTTTCCATCTTTATCAAATATTTCAACTTTCTTACTCATTATTTTCCTTTTTCTCTATTAGGACAGCGGTAACATCATCGTCCATTTTTTTGTCTTTGATAACCTCAAAGTAATTGGCTAAGATATCTTTATCTAGCATAATATGCATATCATTTTTTTCAACATAGTAATTGGTATCTTCTGTAATACCATCACTATATACTAATAGTTTCTCAAAATTTGGAGTTTCAATTTTATCCACTTTTATACTTAAAAAGAAGTTCATAAAAGGGATATTATTAGCCTTCAACTCTATTATCTCATCTCCATTTTTGACCAGTGTGGGATACATTCCAGCAGAGAAATATTCTACATATTGCAGGTCTTTATCTATGTGGATAAAGGTGGCTGAAAGTTGCTCCAAGTCGGATAGGATATATTCCAAGCTCTTTCCAAAAGCATTAGCCAACTCTGAGAAAGTTAGTCGCTCCTCTATCCCCTTTTTTACAAAAGAGAGAACGGAAACACAAGTAAGAGATGGGACTATTCCGTGTCCCATAGCATCTAATACATAGATGAGGTAGCCACCATCAGGTAATTTGTGGAGGGAGTAGCTATCCCCACTTAAAAAGTCGTAAGGTTTGAAATAGACAGTCACATCAAGTTTATCATCATTTTTCAGCTCATTGACCAACATAGCTTGTTGTTTCTGAGCTGCTTTGGTCTGTTCCTGAATGAAATATCTATTTTCTTGTGCGAGATGGTCGACATCTAAGATATTGCTGATATATGAGACAACTATATTGAATAGCTGGGTATCTTCGGGTAAAAATTGTTGTTGCTCATTTAGTTTATTGATAGCTTGAAAGACCCCTATCATATTTCCTTTTTTATCAAAAATAGGGGTAGCTAAAATAGAGTTTGTTTTATAGTTGGTCTTCTTATCTATCTCTGGATTGAATTTTGGGTGGTTATATGGGTCGTTAACGGTTATGGTCTCTTTTGTAGCATAGACCTCTCCAATAATACCCATTGATAGGGGAATTTTGATATTACTAATCCCGTGTCCAACTTTTGTCCAAAAGACACCTTCAACCTCATCGATAAGCCAGAGAGTGGCTCTATCACTCTCAACGATTGTTTTTCCAAAATCTGCCAAGATAAGTAGTAAAGTTTCTGAGTTCTGTTCTTTGGATATTTTGGTGGAGTAATCTAATATTATGTCTATTATCTTATGTAGATGCTTCTCTTTCTCAACTTGGTATTGAAAAAAGAAGTCCATAAGTTCTTGTAACCCTTCTCCACTATCATTGGAGACTTGGGATATTAGTTCTAATATCTTCTCTTTTTGGTGTTCAGGGTTCCTAATTATCTCCTCTATTCTTTTCTCTAGCTCTTCTTTATCAATCATCAAAGACCTTAATCAAACTGACTTTTTCTATCAGAAGGAGGCAAGAATGATAATAGTTTAGATTCCATATTTCTCGGGTTATCTCCTGCTTGAATAGACATAATTCCCTCTAAGATGAGTTGGTTTTGAAGCACCTCCTCATCATTTCGAACAGATAGAATAGTAGCGATAGGAGTTCCAAGAGTGTTACCAATTAGAGAACCATAGAGAGTTGTAAGAAGTGCAACCGCCATTGCAGGACCAATAGCACTTGGGTCAGACATGTTCAAAAGCATCGCAACCAATCCAATCAGAGTTCCAATCATACCCATCGCACCTGCAAAGTTTGCCCACATGTCGAACATAGCAGCATACCCCTTGTGTCGAACACTCATCTGCTCAATTTCGATGTCTAACATGTCTCTAATGAAATCAGGTTCTTGCCCATCGATAGCCATCATTAAACCATTTCGTAAAAAATCATTTTCTTCATTTTGTAGAGGACCTTCAAGACTCAAAATACCCTCTTTTCTTGCGGTAATAGCGAAATCGATAAGTTTCGCAATCATTCCATGCAAATCCTGTTTAGGTGGCTTAAATGCTATCTTAAAGATACCAAACATCTTTTTCATATGGTCCATAGTAAATCCAATAAAGAGAGCTCCTATCGAACCACCTACAACGATAAGAACTGATGGAATGTCTATATATGGTCCAATACCAACTCCCAATGCCATCGCACTTAAAAGGAATATATAGGTCATAGTTAAACCTATAACTGTTGCCATATCCATTTTTCTATCCTTTTCTTAGAATTTTCTAAGTTATCCAACCACCTCCAAGAACCTTACCATCTCTGTAAAAGACCCCGGCCTGTCCTTTGGCTAAGCCGTAGATAGGTTCAAAAAGTTCTATTTCAGCTCTGTTGTCCAAAATCTGAACTTTACACCTTAAACCACGACTTCTATATCGTAATTTTACATTAGCTTCAAATTCTCTATCATCGATAAACATATTGAGATTTTCCAGAGAGACTTTCCACCTCGCTAACTCTTCTCTTTTGCCAACTACTATCTGGTTTCTCTCTGGAATTATATCTATTACATAGTGAGGCTCATGAGCTACCTTTAAAGTAAATCCCCGCCGTTTTCCTATTGTGTAGTGCATATATCCTCTATGTTTTCCAATAATTTCACCTTTCGAATTTACAACCTCTCCCTCTATATCTGTATTGTGATGTTTTCCAATCACATCTATATAGCTTTTTTCTACGAAACAGATTTCATTACTCTCTTTCTGGGTGGCAAATTGTGTAAGTTCTGGAATTTTGGAAATCTCTTCCTTGATTTCACTTTTCAAGTAATCTCCAAGTGGAAAAAGTAGTTTTGGAACAGCTTCCCTGTTTATGTAAAATAGAAAATAGCTCTGGTCTTTACTACTATCCTTAGCCTCCAATAGAAATTTTCCATCATGCCTCACATAGTGACCAGTGGCAAGATAGTCCGCTCCTATCTTTTCAGCAAATTTCAACATCTCTCCAAACTTTATCTCTCGATTGCAAACTACACACGGATTGGGAGTTTTACCCTCAATATAGGTATCTACAAATGGTCTATATACCTTTTTGGAAAACTCATCTTGCAAATCGAGGATATGGAGGGGAATATCTAAGAATTTTGCCACTTTTTCGACTTTTTCTATGTTTTCCCTGAAATACTCTTCTCGTCCATGTAATTTCAAATATAGCCCTTCTACCTGATACCCTCTTTTTTTTAGCAGGTATGCAGAATAGGTTGAATCTATCCCTCCACTCAATCCTATTAGAACCTTTTTCATCTATATATATCTCCTAAGTTTTTCCATCTTCTATGACACCAAAGCCATTTGGTTGGGTTGCTTCTGATACGATTTTCAATAATTGCTAACTCTTTTGGAATAGTATGCTCAACCTCATCACCCCATATAGGCTCTTCAAACTCTATTACATATTTTCCCTGTTGAATATCAGAGATATAGACATGGACTATTGGAATTCCAAATTTTTTCGAAAGGTAATTAGTTGTCTCTGCATGGATAGAAGTAGTTCCGAAAAATGGAAACTCTATCCCTTGACCTCGATTTACTGCTTGGTCTATAAGGATAAATATATTTTCATTTCTCCTAATTGCCCTGATGAGGTTTCTGATTGCCCCTTTCATAGGAATAGGTTGAATTCCAAATTTTGCCCTACTTCTATATAAAATATCATTGAAGTATCTATTTTTCAACTTCTCAGCCACCCCATTAGCTTTCCCAAAGTGAGATGCCATAATTGCTCCGAGCATCTCCCAATGCCAGAAGTGAGCCGAGACAAATAGAATACTTTTTCCCTCTTTCAAAATTGGTTCTATCTTTTCTCTATTTTTGAAAATTGCTAAGTTTCGAACCTCCTCAGGAGTTCTATTCAAATTCTCTATAACAATTAGGAAATTATCCAATAGATTTCGAATACACCTTTTAGCCCAATCCTTGTAGTGCTGTTCAGCAAAATTGGAACCAAAAGCTATCTCCAAATTTTTCCTAACAACTATCCTGTATCTTTTCAAAATTAGATATAGTAGTTGGACGATGAGGTTGAGAAATCCTTCTCGTCCAGATTTTGGCAAATGTTCTAGAAGAAATTTGAAAAAGAGAAATAGCCAATATTGGAACAGATGAGCCAAAACTACCCTTTAAGATAGTTTCGAATCTTTTCCAAAGCTTGTCGAACTCTTTCCGGTCTCTCAACGAGAGCTATTCGAATGAAATTTTTCCCTGCCCCTTGTCGTCCAAGAAATCTACCGGGAATAACTTTTATATTGTAATCTCTATATAGTTCTATTGCTGTTTTTAAATCATCTTCAACCTCTAACCAGAGATAGAAGGTGGCACTATTGGAAACTCCCAATATCTCTTGGGCTATCTCCATATTTCTGCGGTAAATTTTTCTATTCTCTTCAACATGGCTATCATCACTCCACCCCTTAGACGATGCAATTTGGAGAGGTAGAGGGATAGCAGTTCCTGTATAGGTTCTATATCTCATGTAGTTTTTCAAAATAGAACTATCCCCAGCTATAAAACCACTTCTAAGCCCCGGGGCTGATGACCTTTTGGAGATAGAATTTACAACTAATAAATTTTGGAAATTTGTAATTCCTATCTTGTGAGCTACTTCGAGAAGGGAGAGGGGTGGGGTGTCGGTATATATTTCGGAGTAACACTCATCATTTAGAAGAGTAAAACCATACTTTTGAGATAGCTCTATCCACCTTTTCATCTCTTCAAACGAGAGGGTAGCCCCTGTCGGATTATTTGGAAAATTGAGAATTACCAAATCTACCCCATCAAGATACTTTTCATCAATTACAGGCTGGAAATTATTCTCTTTTTCTAAATTGATATAGACTATTTCCGCCCTACTTGCTATCGCCGAACCTTCATATATCTGATAAAATGGATTGGTAAAAGCTATCTTGGGGTTTGGTTTATCAAATAGGTAGAATTGGGGAAAGTTGAAGAGGACTTCACGAGTTCCAAAAGTTGGGATAATGTTCTCATTTTCCAATTTCACTCCAAATCTTCTTTGGAAAAATCCAATCATAGAATTTCTTAGAAACTCTTCTCCTCCACTCTTTGGATATTTTCGGAGAAGTTCAGAACTCTCTTTAAATACATCTTGAATAAATGTAGGAGTTGGAAATTGTGGTTCTCCAATTGTGAGGTCGATAATTTCTCCCTCTGGTTCTATTCCTTTCAGTAGTTCTCGAAGTTT
>DTUW01000009.1:0-1302 GCA_012963895.1 Campylobacterales bacterium
AGAGGAGCCAAAAACTGAATTTATAGATAGATATAGAGATATTTTGGTTCAAAAAGGAAAAAATAGACCTGTTGCAATTGTGGCAATTGGTGGAGGCTCGACATTGGATACCGGGAAAGCAGTTGCAAACCTACTTACAAATCCCGGAAATGCAGAAGATTATCAGGGTTGGGATTTGGTGCAAAACCCAGCTATATACAAAATCGGTATTCCTACAATCTCAGGAACAGGAGCAGAAGCTAGTAGAACCTGTGTTTTAACAAACTCTAAAACTGGAATAAAGTTGGGAATGAATAGCGACTTTACCATTTACGACCAACTAATTTTAGATTCCAATCTCACCAAATCAGTTCCGAGAGAGCAATATTTCTATACAGGAATGGATACCTATATCCACTGCATAGAATCTCTTAGCGGAAACTATCGCCACCCCATCGGAGATGCATATTCAAGAGAGGCTATAAATTTAGTTCGTGAAGTTTTTCATAGTGATGATATGATGAGTGATGAGAATAGAGATAAATTGATGGTCGCTTCATACCTTGGAGGATGTGCTATTGCCAATTCATATGTTGGAGTTATCCATCCTCTTTCTGCTGGATTGAGTGTAGTTTTAGGAACTAAACACTGTATTGGAAACTGTATAACTATGAATGCAATGGAGGAATTCTATCCGAAAGAGTATCAAGAGTTTTTTGAAATGGCTGAAAAACAGGGTATAGAAATTCCAAAGGGTATAGCTAAAAACCTATCCAATGAGGAATATGAAAAACTCTATAACTCTTCTATTGTTCATGAGAAACCGCTAACCAATGCATTGGGAAATGATTACAGAAAAATATTGACCAAAGAGAAGGTAATAGAACTATTTAGGAGAATGTGAAATGGACTTCAAAATTCCATTTAGTGGGAGAGCTCACAAATATACTAAACAAGAAGAAGAGACAGTATTAGAAGCTATGAGGAATGCAGTTCCTCTAACACAAGGCAAATATCTTGAAGAGTTTCAAAAGGAGTTTGCGAAATATATAGGCTCTCCTTATGCTTTTGGAGTAAATAATGCAACTTCTGCATTAGAGCTATCGGCTCAACTTTGTCTATTTGAAGACGGTGATGAGGTTGTGTGTCCTGCTCACACTTTTACCGCTTCAATCTATCCGTTTATCAAAAAGGGGGCTAAACCTGTTTGGGCTGATATAGACCCTGATACAAGAGTTGTAACTTTGGAAGAGATAAAAAAGGTTGTAACTCCAAAAACAAAAGCAGTTGTAGTTGTTCATCTTTATGGATTCGCTATTCCTG
>DTUW01000009.1:1312-3319 GCA_012963895.1 Campylobacterales bacterium
AGCTTCTGCTCCTGTTCCTGAGATTGTAGGAATACCGATTTTTGTAAAGAGAATAACATTATCCTAATTGAAGATGTAGCCCAAGCATTGGGAACGGAAATTGGAGGAAATAAAGCGGGAACTTTTGGAGATTTTGGGGTCTTCTCTTTCCACTCTCATAAAAATATTACAACTCTTGGAGAGGGTGGAATGTTGATATGTAAAGAGAAAAAGTATGCCGATATTATCCCCCTCCTTAGACACAATGGACATACAGCTTGGGACTTTGAGAGACCAAACTATTGGACTCCTGCTATGGGTAATGTAGATTTACCAGAACTAGATGGAAAATATTTGATGCCTAATAATTTTTCGCTTGGTGAAGTTGAGTCGGCTTTGGGTATTGAGTTACTTAAAAGGATAGACCAAATCAATAGCGAAAAACGGAAAAGAGCCATATATTTTATAGATGAAATATCCTCAACCTCATCGTTACTGAAATTTCATAGAGTAGATACCACTCAACACAACTATCACCTATTAGTAGCAGAAGTAAAAGATGGCAAAAAAGATATTTTTATGAAAAAAATGTCAGAAGAGAAAGGGATTCAGTGTGTAGTTCAATACTATCCCCTAAATCGATATGACCTATATAAAAAGTTAGGATTTGGAGATGCAAATATTCCAAATACAGATAAGTTTTTTGATAATATGGTTTCGTTCCCATTCCATCACTATATGAGTGATGAAGAGTTTGAATATATGCTACAAGCCACCAAAGAGGTTTTGGAAGAGATAGATAATTGAAGCACCTGAACAAAATTATCAATCAAGCAAAATCTACTATTCTAAAACACTCCTCCCCTTCTCGGATATGGGTATATGGTTCTCAAACCAATAGAGAAGCGAAAACAGGTAGCGATATAGATATTGCCTATGATGACCCAAATTGTAAAAACCACTCAAAGATATTAGAAGAAATCGAGAATATAGAAACTTTATATAAGATTGATATTAAGAATATTGCCAATAGCGACAACAGATTTCGAAATAGAGTAGAAGCAACAGGAAAAGTAATATATAGTGCAAATAGCAGACTTAGAGCCGAAGATAGCCTAATCAACTTTTCAAAAGCATTAGAAAAGTTTTCCGATATAGTCCAAAGGAAAGAAGAATTTTTCAATAATGGATTATCTGATATATATCTTGATATTGTTGTGAAGCGGTTCGAATTTACCTATGAAATGGCTTGGAAAAGTTTAAAAAGATATTTAGAATATCTCGGTTTTTCTCCAAAAAGCCCTAGACAAACTTTTAAAGAAGGATTTTCGCAGGGGATAATTAGTGATGAGGTTGTTTGGTTGGATATGATTGAAATTCGTAATCTATCATCTCACATATATGATGAGTGGCAAATTTCAGAAATATTGGATAGATTATCAGAGTTTCAAACTGCTTTCCAAAATTTACAAAAAGAGATAGAGAAAGGACTAAATGAAGTCTGAATATTGCATTATTATTCCGGCAATTAAAAAAAATGGGGTAATTCCCGACCAACTAATAAAGAAATTGAATGGAATTACCCTAATTCAGAGAGCTATCAATACAGCAAAAGAGGTTAGAGGGGATATATATGTTGTTACCGATTCCCAAGAGATTTCGCTAATTGCTGAACGGAATGGAGTGAAATATATTTACAATCCCCAATTTCGAATAGACGAAAGAAATATATTTAATAGTTTTCGAAACTTTTTACAAGAGTTGCAACAATATGAAAATTTCCTAATTTATAGAGCTAATACCCCTTTGGTAGATAGTGATATATTGATTTCTGCATATAGAGAGTTTTTGGAAAATAGAGAAAAAATCCTAATATCTGTTAGAGAAGAGAAGAGATTTGCATATTTGAAAGATAAAGATAGAAAATATATCCGAACTGAAAAAAATCTATTTTCTGAAATAAACTCATTTATTATCACCTCATCTAAAAATCTCTTTTCAAATAGTATTGGTGTCCCCAACGGTAAT
>DTUW01000010.1:0-8420 GCA_012963895.1 Campylobacterales bacterium
TCCCCATTTACCAACTTATCTAAAAGTTCCTTGACTGATACCAATTTCTCTATTCTATATCCGTTAGAACCTGAGAAAAATAGCCCTGTCTCCTCTTTTCCTTCATAGGCATCACTCAGCCTATCAGCAATGCAGAACCCAACCGCTTTTGCCTCCTCTCCACGATGACAAGGGGTAACACAATTGCTAATACAGGCAATTTTAGGGGCTGTTCCCTTCTCCATATCTTCATGTAGTTTGGTTCGAATTCCTCGTGCAGGATACCCTACTGGTGATTTCATCAGGATAATATCCTCTTTTTTTGCATTTATTAGAACTTTTTTGAAATTCTCATGGGCATCACATTCATAAGTTCCTATAAACCTAGTCCCCATCTGAACCCCAGAAGCTCCTAACTCCATTACTCTATCTATATCATTCTTATCCCAAATTCCACCAGCAGCGATAACTGGAATATCCCCATATTTCTTAGCCTCTTCTACAACAGGTTTTACCAAATTCTCCAATTGATACTCTTCTTGGAAACACTGCTCATATGTAAAACCTTGATGACCTCCACTTAATGGACCTTCTAAAATAACTGCATCAGGTAATCGGTTGTATCGTTTCCACTTTTTGACAATAATTCTTAAAGCCCTCGCACTTGAAACAATTGGAACTAATGCAACATCTGGGAAATCCTGAGCATATTTAGGCATGTCAGAAGGGATACCTGCACCGGTGATAATGATATTTACCCCCGCTTCACAAGCATCGCGAACAACTCTACCGTAGTCGTTTATCGCATAGAGAATATTACAGGCTAATGGTTTATCTCCACATATTTTCCTAGCATTCTTCACAATCTCATTTAGAGCCTCTTTGGAGTAGAAGTTCATAGTCTCATAGGGTCTATCAGCAATATTTTTTTGAGAAAAGTTTTTATTTTTGTAATATCCAGTTCCAACCCCTGAAATGACCCCTAAGGCTCCATATTTTGAAACAGTTCCAGCTAATCTGTCCCAACTTATTCCTATACCCATACCTCCTTGAATAATAGGAATCTCTATCGTGTATTTTCCTATTTTCAAGGGTTTCATAATATAGTTACCTTTCCAAATCTTCTCTTACCAACTTGGATAATATAGACCCCTTTTTCCAATTGGAGCTGTTCATCTGATATTTTCTTTCCATCAATTTTCACCGCCCCCGCCTTAATATCTCTTCTCGCTTGTGAGGTAGATTTTTCTAATCCTATTGAGGTAAGTAGTTTTGCTATCCAAATAGGAGAAGATGAGATTGTAAATTCTGGAATATTGTCCGGTATCTCTTTTTTTGCATGAACTCTATCAAAGTAATTTTTAGCCTCTAATGCTTTCTCTTTGGAGTGGAAACGGCTAACTATCTCAATAGCCAACTCCTCTTTTACATGTTTTGGGTGGAGTTTTCCATGTTGAACTCCAATTTTGAGCTGTTCCACCTCATCGAGTGATTTGGAGCTAAGGAGTTCATAATATCTCCACATAAGTTCATCAGAGATAGATAACAATTTGCCAAACATATCATTAGGGTTCTCATCTACTCCGATATAGTTTCCGAGAGATTTACTCATCTTTTGAACCCCGTCCAACCCTTCAAGGATAGGCATCATTAAGATGCTCTGCTCCTTACCGATATTGTAGGTTCTCTGCAAATATCTACCCATAAGTAGATTGAATTTTTGGTCAGTCCCCCCAATCTCAATATCAGATTTCAGATGGACGGAATCATACCCTTGGAGGAGGGGATAGATAAATTCGCTGATAGCTATTGGGCTATTAGATTTGTATCTCTTTTCAAAGTCATCTCTTTCTAACATTCGAGCCACATTATAGGTAGTTGTGAGAGAAAGGAGACCGGAAGCTCCTAATTGGTCTAACCAATCCCCATTGAATACTATCTCTGTATGTTCTCTATCCAAAATTTTGAAAATCTGCTTTTCATAGCTTTTAGCATTCTCTTCAACCTCTTCACGAGTTAAAGGCTTTCTGGTAACATTTTTACCAGTAGGGTCTCCAATCATAGCGGTGAAGTTACCGATAAGAAACTGGATTTTTGCTCCAAACTTTTGAAAGGTAGCCAACTTGTTTATTAGAACCGTATGCCCAAGGTGCAAATCTGGGGCTGTCGGGTCGAAACCGGCTTTGACTAAAAATCTTTCACCAGTTTCGGCAAACCTTTTGAGGAGTTTTACGATATTTTCTCTATCGATAATTTCAGCTACACCCCTTTCAATCTCTCTGATTGCCAATTCAATATCCATTATAGACCTTTTATAATATGAAACTCATATATCCATTATTTTACTAAATATCTAAATACTCAACATTTTTGGCATTATCTTGAATAAAGTTTTTTCGAGGCTCAACCTCATCACCCATGAATAGTTGAAAACTTTTTTCAGCCCTTTCACAATCTTCAATCTCAACTCTTAAAAGTTTTCGAAACTCTGGATTCATAGTGGTAGTCCAAAGCTGTTCAGGGTTCATTTCTCCAAGCCCCTTATATCTCTGGATATATGCTCCCTTCTGTCCCTTCTCTTGAATAGATTTGAGAGATTGCAAAATATCAGTATCTCCGCTAAATTGTGGGTGTTGGGTAATTTGGGTATAGACCTTTTCAGCTTCATCAAAGAGGTATCCATTAGGAAGAGGTTGAAGTTTTTGGATAGAGTTATGGAGTGCTTCTATCGAGTTGCCTTCATGTCTCCACTCAATCTCTTTCAAAATTTGGAGGTATCTATATACCAGTTTGTAAAAATCTATTTTCTCTTTTCTATTCTCAACTTCTCCTATTCCACTCTCAATTAGGTAGCTATTCAATTCCCTATCATCTTTAAAATATATCTCCTTTTTCCCTTTCTTAAATCTGTATAGTGGAGGTTGAGCGATATAGAGATGTCCATCTTTTACAATTTGGCGGAGGAAACGGAAAAAGAAGGTGAGTAGCAGGGTTTGGATATGAGAACCATCAACATCGGCATCAGTCATAATAATGATTTTGTTATATCTCAATTTCGAAATATCGAACTCATCTCCGATACCGCAACCGAGAGCAGTAACAATATTGGAAATCTCTTCCGATTTCAAGACCTTATCAATAGTCGATTTTTCAACATTCAAAATTTTCCCTTTGAGGGGCAGTATGGCTTGATACTCTCTATCTCTCCCCTGTTTAGCTGAACCACCCGCCGAATCACCTTCAACTAAAAAGAGTTCGCTGATTTCTCTATTTCGAGTTTGGCAATCGGCAAGTTTCCCCGGCAAAGTTCCAACAGATAAAATATCTTTTCTACGAGTTAGCTCTCTCGCCCGTTTAGCTGCCTCTCTCCCTTTCGCTGCTAATAGTGCTTTTTGAACTATCGCTTTTGCTTGAATAGGGTTCTCTTCAAAGTATTTAGATAGTGTTTCAGTAACAAACTTGTATATTTCCGACTTTACATAGCTATTACCTAGTTTCCCCTTTGTTTGCCCTTCAAATTGAGGTTCAGCCACTTTGACAGCAACGACAGCTACTAAGCCCTCTTTTATATCTTCTATCGTGATATTTGTCTTCTTATCTTTACTATTGCCATTTTTCTTATTGTAAGTTGAAATAACTTTACTCAGTCCAGTTCTAAATCCAACTTCGTGAGTTCCACCGTTAGGAGTTCTAATATTATTGACAAACGATAAAAGAGTTTCTGAATAGCCCTTATTGTAGAGAAAAGCTATATCAGCCTCCATATTTTTCAATTTTCCTGAGATATAGATAGGTTTCACAACCTCATCACTCGAATTGAGAGCCTGAACAAATTGGACTAATCCCCCTTCAAATTTGAACTTCTCTTTTTTACCACTTCTCTCATCTTGAAATTTGATGGTGATATTTGGGTTGAGGTAGGCTAATTCTCTGAATCTATCTCTAAGAGTTTGGTAATTGAAATCTGTTGTTTCAAATATAGAGCTATCAGGGGTAAATTGGATAGTAGTTCCTCTCTCTTTTGTCTCTCCTATAATTTCCAATTCATCTAACGGCTTACCTTTTGAAAAGAGTTGGCGGTATATCTTGCCATCTCTGTATATGGTTAAAGTCAATTTAGAAGATAGAGCATTTACAACTGAAATACCAACTCCGTGAAGTCCGCCAGAGACTTTGTATATGTTTTTATTGAACTTACCCCCAGAGTGGAGAACGGTTAAAACAACAGTAGCTGCTGGTCTATTCTCTGTTGGGTGAATATCAACAGGTATCCCCCGTCCGTTGTCCTTTACTATTACCGAACCATCTTTTTTAATTGTTATCTCTATCTTGGAACAGAACCCCGCCATTGCCTCATCAATTGAGTTATCCACAACTTCATAAACCATATGGTGAAGTCCATTGAGGCCGGTATCTCCTATATACATTCCCGGCCTAGCTCTAACAGCTTCTAACCCCTCTAAAATTTCTATATCTTTTGCGGTATATTTCCCCATTCTTACTCATCTCTCCATGTATATATTTCGGTGTATTCTACTATTTTAAGGCTATAAAAGTTGCGAAATTGACCCATTTGAAGATAGTTTCAACATAGGAGAATCCCACCGACTTCAATAGTCTAATATTCTCATCTTCTCTATATGGGACTAATACATTTTCCAATGCTTCTCTCTTTTTCACTATCTCATATTCGCTATACCCCTTGCTCCTCTTATAGTCGTAGTAAATATCGATTAGCTTTTTATTCAATCTACTATCTCCACTAATCACCTTCTCACTCAAAATCAATATTCCACCATCTTTCAAAGAGTGAAAAACTCTACTTAGCAATCCTTCTCTATCGATAGGGCGGATAAATTGGAGGGTGTAATTCAAAATTACCACTTTTGCAGGAGGTAAATCTATCTCCAATATATCTCCGTGTTTAAGTTCTATCTTTGAGTTGAAAGCTCTGATTTTTCTTTCAGCATGTTCCAACATAGGTTTAGAGTTATCTATACCGATGAGGTGGAGGGGGTGGGCAATTTCGTTCTCAATTTTCAGAAGTAGAGAGGCGGTGGAAGAGCCTAAATCCAAGATAGTATCATTAGGCTGAACGAACTTAGAGATAAGTTGGACTATCAAATTCATATTTTCACGATAGAAAGGGACAGACCTATCTATCATGTCATCAAAGACAGAGGCTACATTCTCATCAAATTGAAATTGCTTTTCAATCTCCTTAGAAAATAGGGTATCTCTCTTACTCATACACCTCTAACATAGCTTTTAATATCTTCTCTTTCTCTATCTGATTGTTTGTAAAAAGTTGGTTGGCTAAAACTCCTTGATATATCAACATCATACTACCATCTTTCACTTTCAGCCCTATCTCTTTTGCAAGTTGGAGAAATGGGGTATCTTTGTATATTACATCTACCGCATATCTACTATTTTGGAAAACCTTTTCCAATACCTCTCTATCCATAGGCAAACTATCATCATTCAATCCTGCACTCGTTACATTTACCACCAAATCATAGTTAGCTATTTCGAAATCTTTCCAACTATATAGTTTTATAGGAAACTCTCGAAAGTTTTCTAACCTCTTTTCGCTCCGATTTACTATCGTAATATCCCAATCTCTCTCCAAAAATCCTATTGTCAAAGCCCGAGCAGTTCCACCAGCTCCAATAATTAGAACCTTTTCAATATCGCTCCATTCGGAAATGGAATCGAGAAATCCATATACATCGGTGTTATATCCTACCAACTTACCTTTTTCGGTAACGATGCAATTTACTGCCCCTATCTTTTTAGCAATTCCTCGAACCTCATCGCAAACTTTATAAGCTATCTCCTTATGGGGAACGGTTACACTAGCCCCGGAGATTCGAAGTTGTTGATATACCTCTCTCAATTTAGAACCATCAATTAGAAGAGTTTTGGTAAATCGCTTATTAGGTGCATATTTTTGAAAAACACTATTGTGAATTAGAGGAGATTTGGAGTGGCTAACTGGATTGCCGAAAATAGTATATAGTTCCAAAACTAATCCCTATCTTGCAATATATAGAGTAGAAAATCTCTATAACTTTTGCCTCTATTTAAAAAATAGACTTGGAGAATATAGACCCTGTATAGAACTATTACAGCCTTTGCAAAGGGGATAACTAGTGCAAAAGTGTGATACCAAGGCTGTTTTTTGTCCTTTACTATCCTCATTACCTCTACAATACCGACATTCTTATTTATCAGCAGTCCAAACATAACTGAAAAAAAGAAATTGGTAATAAGCCCAAAAAGGGCGAGAGTAAAGATGTCCTGCTCCAATAGCATTAGATAAGCTCCTCAACCTTTTTGATGATATTTTCAGTTGTAAATCCAAACTTTTCAAAAAGTTGATTAGCCGGTGCAGATGCTCCAAAAGTTTCCATGCCTATTACCTCATCGGCAAATCTAAACCACTCTAAACCTCTACCAGCTTCAATAGCAATAGTGAGGCTCTCTTTTGGAATTAGGGAATCTATATATTCTCTATCTTGTTCAATCAGTAGGTCGAAACACGGAACAGAGACAACCCTAGTTGGAATACCTCGACTATTCAATATCTTTCCGCTCTCTAATGCTAAGACCACTTCACTTCCAGTAGCCAATAGGGTAACTTGTGGATTTTCAATATCCAATATTCTATATCCCCCTTTGGAGAAATTTTTTACATCTTCTCCCAAATCGAGAACTGGCAATTTTTGACGAGAGAGGACAAAACCAGAAGGGGCATTTTCAATTTTTAGAGCTGTTTTCCAAGCTAGGATATTCTCATGAGCATCGGCAGGACGAAATAGATAGAAGTTTGGTAATGCTCTAAATTGGGTGAGCTGTTCAATAGGTTGGTGGGTTGGTCCATCTTCTCCAACTCCAATAGAGTCGTGAGTCCAAATAAAGAAGTGTTGCAATTTGGAGAGACTAGCCACCCTAACAGCCGATTTGAGATAGTCGCTAAATACGAAAAAAGTAGCAGTAAATGGTTTCAGAAGTCCATAAGCTGATAGACCATTACCGATAGCCCCCATAGCAAACTCTCTAATCCCAAAATGGAAGTTTTTTCCATTTGGAAAGTCGCCCATATCTTTTAATTCTGTCTTGTTTGAAGGTCCTAAGTCGGCACTACCTCCAACAAAATTTGGAATAGCTTTCGCGATAGCATTCAATATCTTTCCGTTGCTCTCTCTTGTAGCTAATTTAGTTCCAACCTCAAAAGTTGGAAACTCAACACTATCCCAATCGACATTTTCCAATCTATTTAGTAATGTATTCTGTTCTGGATATGGTAGTTCTCTTTTAAGTTGTTCCCACTCCTTCTCAAACAGTTCGCCCATGTCGATAGCTGTTCGAAATCGAGCTAAAACATCTTCTGGAATGTGAAAATCCTCTTCTGGAAAATTTGCTCTAATTTTCGATTCTCTAATATCCTCCTCTCCAAGAGGGCTACCGTGAGACTTATGGCTACCCGCAAAGTTGATAGAACCTTTTCCAATAGTAGTTTTTGCAATGATAATTATTGGTTTCGATGAGGTTTTAGCAAATTGGAGGGCTGAATCTATCTCCTCGAAGTTGTGTCCATCTATTTCAAGAACCGCCCACCCTTGTGATTGAAATCTATCTCTAATATTTTCACTCCAAGCAATGGAAGTATCCCCTTCTATGGTGATATTGTTTGAGTCGTATATCAGAATCAAATTATCCAGTTTGTGATGTCCCGCCAATGAACAGGCTTCATAGCTAATACCTTCTTGGAGGTCTCCATCACCGCAGAAACAATATACCTTGTGGTCGATGAGGTTGGCATTCTCTCGATTTAGAAGATTTCCAAGATATTTACTAGCCATCGCAAAACCGACAGCACTTGCTACCCCTTGCCCGAGTGGTCCAGTGGTGATTTCAACTCCCGGGGTGTGTCCATATTCAGGGTGTCCCGGGGTTTTGGAATCGAGTTGTCGAAAATTTTTCAAATCCTCCAAAGAGACATCATATCCCCAAAGGTAGAGGAGGGAATAGATAAGAGGGGTTGCATGTCCGCCACTAAATACCAATCTATCTCGATTAAGCCACTTTGGATTTTTTGGATTATGCTTTAAATGTTTGGAGAGAATAACAGCAATTTCTGCAAGCCCCATTGGAGCTCCTGGGTGTCCGCTATTTGCTTTTTGAACCATATCTACGGCTAGAAACCGTAGGGTATCTGCCATCTTCTGTTCATCTTGGTATTTCAATACTCTATCCTACTATGGTCGTTAAATTTTCGGAATTATATCACTGGTTTTCTCCATTTTTCAGGGTTTCTGAAATGAATATAAATATCCAAATTTAGATATTTTCATAATATTTCTTTCCTTAAAAATTTGAACTAATTTTGAAAGAGTTTCGGATAGCCATATATATTCTATCTAATAATGAAAAAT
>DTUW01000010.1:8487-12445 GCA_012963895.1 Campylobacterales bacterium
GGGAATTTTGAAAATCTTGGTTTAAAAATTTTATAGGGTGAGACAATTTGGGCTAGTGCCAATTCTTAGGAAATATATTTATATGTATTTCTAATATACATTTCAGATATATACAGATAGAACCACCCTATATCTCCATTTTCATACCTGAAACTGAAATTTTTCACCCAAAAACCGACCGAAAAAGCAACCTCATCGAGGTGGAAATTTCCACGAAAACAGCTCCGAAACTTAAATTTTTCAAACTTTCCAATATACGGCAATTCTGAAAGGGCAAAAGTATGGTTTTGCTACATGTCGGAGACCACTATTTTTGGGCAGTTTCTGAAATATATAGATTAGATATATCTCTAAGTTTAGAAAAGAATAGAATATAGAAAAAGATTGAAGGATTGAATATGCAATATACCCACCTCCATTTTCATACCGAATATTCACTACTCGACGGAGCAAATAGAGTAAAAGATATAGCTAAACGGATTCGAGAGCTTGGAATGAATGCGGTGGCGATTACCGACCATGGGAATATGTTTGGAGCTATCGATTTCTATAAGACGATGAAAAAAGAGGGGATAAAACCTATTATAGGAATAGAGGCATATGTTCATAATGGAGAAGTTGGAGAAAAGGATAAACATTTTCACCTATGTCTATATGCAAAAGATGAGGTGGGATATAAAAACTTGATGTATCTCTCATCTCAATCCTTTCTAAATTTCTACTATCAACCTCGAATACCCAAATCACTTTTGAAAAAGTATAGCGAGGGGCTTGTATGCTCTTCTGCATGTCTTGCAGGTGAAATAGATTTCCATTTGAGAAATGGACAATATCAGAAAGCAAAAGAGGTTGCATTAGAGTATAGAGAGATATTTGGAGATGATTTCTATATTGAGATTATGCGACACGGAATTGCCGAACAGAAAAAGATAGATGACGACCTGATACAACTCTCCAAAGAGACAGGAATAAAATTGATAGCTACCAATGATACTCACTATACATTTAAAGAAGATGGAGAGGCTCACGAGGTATTTATGTGTATCGGAACGGGGAAACTTTGGGACGACCCTAAACGACTTAGACACTCAGTCCAAGAGTTCTATATCAAATCCCCAGAAGAGATGTATAAGATATTTGCAGATATACCAGAAGCGGTTGAGAATACCAATGAGATAGCTGAAAAGTGTAATTTAGAACTCGATTTAGGAAATCCTACCCCTCCAAATTTCAAATTTACCATTGAATACTCCAAAGAGATTGGATTAGAACTACCAGAGCCAGAAAATAGATTCTCTTTTGCAAATGATGGGGTGCTGTTTGAATATCAATGTCGTGAGGGGTTGAAAAAACGGCTGGAATCTGTTCCGAATGAACAACATGAAATATATAGAAAACGGTTGGAGTTCGAGATAGAGATTATTAACAATATGAGATTCCCGGGCTACATGTTGATAGTTTGGGATTTCGTTCGAGCTTCTAAGGAGATGAATATCCCTATTGGACCCGGTCGAGGTTCGGCTGCTGGTTCTCTTGTAGCCTATGCTCTTGAAATTACAGATATAGACCCCCTCAAATATGATTTACTCTTTGAGAGATTTCTCAATCCCGCTAGAAAGTCGATGCCAGATATTGATATGGACTTTGCCCAAAATAGGCGACAGGAAATTATCAAATATGTTCAAAATAGATACGGTTCGAATAATGTAGCCCAAGTTATTACCTTCAATTCACTTTTAGCAAAAGGGGTAATTAGAGATGTAGCCCGAGTCTTTGGATTGACTCCACAAGAGGGAGACAAGTTCGCTAAGTTGATACCGAACAAACTTGGGATTACCCTTGATGAAGCTTATAAACTTGAACCAAAGATAGAGGAGAAAATCCAAGAAGACGAGAAATACAAGAGGGTTTGGAAAACAGCAAAAGCCTTAGAAGGTCTGAAAAGAAATACAGGAATACATGCCGCCGGGGTTGTAATATCCAACGATGAACTATGGAATAAAACTCCTCTCTATATCTCCAAAGATGGAAACCTCACAACTCAATATTCTCTAAATTTCCTTGAAGATGTTGATTTGATAAAGTTCGACTTTCTCGGCTTAAAAACTCTTGATGTTATTGATGAAGCGGTCAAACTTGTTCAAAGAGATAGAGGGATAGAGATAGATTGGAATTCCATTGATGTAGATAGTGCCTCAGAAGTCTATGAGATGATGTCAGCAGGTAAAACTATCGGAATGTTTCAGGTTGAGAGTTCCGGAATGCAGGAATTGAATAAGAGATTTAAGCCTTCAAACTTTGAGGATATTATCGCCCTCCTCGCTCTCTATCGTCCGGGTCCTATGGATTCCGGCATGTTAGATGATTTCGTAGAGAGAAAACATGGACGGAAAAGAATATATTACCCTTTCGATGAGGTGGAATTCCCAGAACAGCTAAAAGAGATATTAGAACCGACCTACGGGGTGATAGTCTATCAGGAGCAGGTAATGCAGATTGTCCAGAAGATAGGTGGGTTCTCTTTGGGTGAAGCCGACTTAGTCCGTCGAGCTATGGGAAAAAAGAAATTTGAGGAGATGAAGCTATATAAGAGCAAATTTATTGAAGGGGCGAAACAGCAAAATTTAGATGAAAATAAAGCTGAAAAACTTTTCGACCTCATCGAAAAATTTGCAGGTTATGGATTCAATAAGTCCCATTCAGCAGCCTATGCAATGATTACATTTCGAACAGCCTATTTGAAGGCAAACTATCCAGCCCAATTTTTAGCCTCTCTCCTCTCAACAGAGATGGAAAATACAGATAAGATAGCTCTATATATTCACGAAGCCGAACAGATGAATATCGGAATATTACCGCCAGATATTCAGAAGTCCGATAAGGGTTTTGCAGTTGTCAAAAAGAGAAAGAAGGAATATATCCTATTTGGATTGGGAGCGATTAAAGGAGTTGGAGAGTCGGCAGTTGAAGCTATCTTAGAAGCTAGAAAAGATGGAAAATTTCAGAGTTTAGAAGATTTCCTAAATAGGGTAGATACTCAGAAAGTAAATAAACAGACTTTGGAATCTCTTATCAAAGTTGGAGCCTTCTCCTCTTTCGGATATAGTCGCCGAACTCTATTAGAGAATATAGAAACCATCGTCCAATTTGGGCAAACCATCTCCAAAATTCAGAAGAGTGTTGAAAATAGTCTATTTGGAGATGATGATGAGTTTTTGCAAAATAGCCAAAGATTGGAACTGCCTCATCTTGAAGAGTATCCGACCCGCAAACTTCTACAACTGGAAAAGGAGGTAATCAACTACTATATTTCAGGTCATCCATTAGATGAATACAGAGAAGAGATAGAGAAATACAAGAAACATATTACGAAAATCAAAGATATTCCAAAATTGAGAAATTGGCAAGAGGCGGTATTGGTTGTTGTCTTTGAGTTAGGAGATATAAAAATCTCTAAGAAGAGCGGTAATCGATATGCCCCTGCAAAGATATTAGACAAAACAGGAGAGTATTCAACTACTCTATTTGCAAATCAGATAGATGGATATGAAAAGTTACCGGAAAAGATGAGAGAGGGGGCGATAGGGGTAAAAATTCAGGTCAAAATTTCGATAGATGAGGTTTCAGGAGAGGAGAGACGAGATATTTTTATTAGAGAGTTCTTCTCAATCGATGAAATTCCTGAAAAGTCCCAAAATTTGAAAAAGGGTAGAAAAGAGGTAGGAAAAAGAGAAGTAAAAGAGGAGAAACCACAAGAGAATAGAGAAATCCCAAGATGCAATATCGTAATAGATAGACCTATTTCAGTAGAAAAGTTGCAAAACCTTATAGATATTGCTAAACACTCAAAAGGGGAGAGAGAGCTATATATAGATGTAATTCTCCATAGCAAAAGATATAGAGTAGATACAAAATTGAAAGTCCATTCAAGTTTTGAACGAGACATTAGGGAAAGGGG
>DTUW01000011.1 GCA_012963895.1 Campylobacterales bacterium
AGCTTTATCTCTTTATGGTGTTCTAAGTTCTCTTTTTTGACAACTTCTAAAATATCTTCTAAGTGTTTTACTATCTTGTGGTTAGCATATAGAAATGCCCAAATAGGGTCATCTTTATCTATTTTCAAATCAAAAAGTCTAAAAATATCAGCCCTAATCTCTTCTATATTCATTTTTAGAAGTAGTTTGCTAGTTGTTCGAAAATATCTTTTTTGAAGATATTCAATCGCTGTTTAGCCATAATTTTGAAACGGTCATCGTTCCTAACCTCATCGAAAGTTAGCTTATATTTCAACATCAGCTCAATATCTTTCCCGAAAGTGTCTCGGCTTCTATCTCCAATAATAGCAACTCCAAAAATATTATCTTTATTATTCTTATATACCTTTGTCTCTTCGAAACTCTTTCCATTATAGGAAATGTCTCCAAAATATTGGTTTTGCCAAACAAAGATATTGCTGAAATGTTTCGCTAGAACATTTAGCCCCTGCAAGGTATCGTTTAGCCCTTGACCACCTTCTAAGATAGTATGTATCATCACATCTTTTCCGGCCTCTTTCAACATATCAATTACCTCATTTTCAATTAGGTAATTACTAAATGGAACGAACGAAGAGGCTCCATTATCAACTACAATAGCATTTGCCTCCTCAGTTAGGAATGTCTCAATTAGAATATCCAGATTTCTCTCATTTATTCTATTACCTTCCATAAGGTTGATATGTCGAACTTCAAGAGCCTTATATTGCGAAAATGTTGGATTTACACTATCGGTATCAAAGGCAAGAACCTTCTCATATTTAGACATCAGATACTGGGTGAGCATTGAGCTAACAAAGGTTTTACCCACTCCCCCTTTTCCTTGAAGCACCATATGAATCATATATCGACCCCTTTTCAATTTGTGATATATTTTATCGTAATTGGTTGTTTAGATAGAATTCCACTATTTGCTATATAGGATAGTGTGAAAGATGTATATTCCGAGAAAATCTAAATTCGACCCGAAAAATGGACACTTTGGAATTTTTGGCGGACGATATGTTCCAGAGACTTTAATGCCAATTCTGTTGGAGTTAGAAAAAGAGTATCTAAAAATCAGATTTGATAAGGAGTTTTGGAAAGAGGTAAATTACTATTTAAAAGAGTATGTCGGACGACCTTCACCTCTCTACTTTGCTAAGAATATTTCAGAAGAGCTAGGAGCAAAGATATACCTTAAAAGAGAAGACCTGAACCACACAGGAGCGCATAAGATAAACAATACAATAGCCCAAGTTCTGATGGCTAAACGACTTGGAAAAAAGAGGGTAATAGCTGAAACGGGAGCAGGACAGCACGGAGTGGCTACGGCAACAGTTGCATCACTTCTAGGATTGGAATGTGAGATATTTATGGGGGCGAAAGATGTAGAGAGACAATCCCTAAATGTATTCAGAATGAGACTACTTGGAGCAAAAGTAAATCCTGTTACCAGCGGTAGCCAAACTCTAAAAGATGCTATGAATGATGCAATCCGCGATTGGGTAACCAATGCTAGGGATACCTTCTATATTATTGGAACTGTTGCAGGTCCTCACCCCTATCCTATGATGGTTAGAGATATTCAGGCAATTATTGGAACAGAAGCAAAACAGCAGATATTGGAAAAGGAGGGGAGGCTACCAGATAAGATAATAGCCCCTATTGGTGGAGGTAGTAATGCTATCGGTATTTTTCAACCCTTTTTAGAAGACGATGAGGTAGAGTGCATCGGTATTGAAGCGGGAGGACTTGGAATTGATACCGATAAACATGGAGCATCTCTAACCAAAGGGCGACCGGGTATATTACATGGACAGATGAGCTATCTCCTTCAAGATGATGAAGGTCAAATTTTAGAAGCCCATTCAATTTCAGCAGGATTGGACTATCCGGGTATTGGACCTGAACACTCTTTTCATAAAGAGAATGGAACTATCAGATATGACCATATCACAGACCAAGAGGCATTAGATGGTTTTGTTTGGTTGAGTCAAAAAGAGGGGATAATTCCAGCTTTTGAATCTGCTCACGGAATTGCCTATCTCAAAAAGATAGCTGATGAAATTCAGGGAAAAATTGTAATTGTAAATCTCTCGGGACGGGGGGATAAAGATATGGTTCAAGCTCAGAAACTGCTAAATTTTGATGAGGAATAGAGATGAAACAGATAGATACAGCCATTATTGGAGTTAGTGGATATACAGGGGTTGAACTTCTCAAAATTCTCATTCAACACCCAAATTTTCATATTACCTATGTGGCTACGAGTGAGGGCGGGGAAACTATTTCACAACTTTATCCCTCTCTAAAATCTGTCTTTGAAATTGAGGTATCTAAAATAGATATTGATGAGGTGGCTCAAAAAAGTGAATTGGTCTTTTTAGCTCTACCTCATAAAACGGCTATGGAGAAAGTTAAGCAGTTGATGAAATTTCCCCATCTGAAAATAGTAGATTTATCAGCCGATTATAGATTAGAATTGGAAAACTACGAAAAGTATTATCTACCTCATCTAGACCCAGAAAACCTTTCAAATAGTGTTTATGGATTGCCTGAACTCTATCGAGACAAAATCAGAGGTTCTAGACTAATAGCAAATCCGGGTTGCTATCCAACCGCCTCCATTCTTGGGATAGTTCCATTTTTGAAATACAAGAGAGAAGGAACACCTATTATTATAGATGCTAAAAGTGGAGTGAGTGGAGCTGGGAAAAAGTGTTCTGAAAAAACTCACTTTGTAAATATCAATGAAAATATGTTTGCCTACTCTCCTCTAAATCACCGCCACACTCCGGAAATTGAAGAGAAACTAAAACAATTTGGTGGAAAAGATGAAAAGGTGATATTTGTTCCTCATCTTGTTCCTGTAACTCGGGGAATGTTGGTATCTATCTACTTTGAAGTTATAGAAGAGTTCAACCCAATAGAGGTTTTAGAAAATTTCTACAAAGATGAACCTTTTATTAGAGTTCGCACAACTCCTCCAACTATGAAAGATGTAGCAGGGACACATTTTTGCGATATTTTTGCAAATCATCGAGGAAATATATTGTATATAGAAACTGCCATAGACAATCTTTTACGAGGGGCAAGCTCACAAGCGGTAGCTAATGCAAATCTGATGTTTGGTATTGATGAGGTTGAGGCTCTTCCAAAGATTGGATATATTCCTT
>DTUW01000012.1 GCA_012963895.1 Campylobacterales bacterium
GGGTTCGTTTTCAGCTCTATATAGAAGATGGCGACCGCTCCCAAAACCTATCTCTATTGCAATCTCTCCAAAATCTTGGAATTTGTTGAAAAATTCAACATCTTTCAGATATTCCAAATTGGTGAGATGTTTCGGCTCTTTTAAGTTGAGATTGGAGGAGAGGACTTGGAGATTTAGCATCTTTGCAAGAGCTGATATTGCTACATGGACGGGGTAATTTGGAGAGGGGCGGTGGGTCTTCTCACTCTTTATCAGAACCCTATTCCCCTTCTTTTTCAGCTCTAAAAAAAATTCTTTATCTCGAAATCGGGTAAAAATTAGGTAGCTATTATATTTGCTACTCTTTGCAAGATAGTAGAATTCCACCTCATCATATTTAGAATTATCTTGAAATTGGTCTAAATCGAAATCTTTAACATATATATGTGGCAAGAGAACTCCAATTTTGAGATTTTCCATTTATTATAATATAGAAACAGATAGGAGGAAAAATGGAACTACTGGTAATAAATACAGGGGGAACATTTAACAAGATTTACAATAAGATAAACGGAAAATTGGAAGTTCCCCAAAACAATCTGGCGGTAAAAAAGGTAATTGAGAGTTGCAGTATCGACATAGATATAGAGATAGTAGGTAGAGTATTCAAAGATAGTTTAGAGATGACAGAGAAAGATAGAGAAGAGATATACCAAACTATCTTAGAAAAAGATAGAAAAAAGGTAATCATTATCCACGGAACAGATACGATAGACAAAACAGCCGACTATTTAGACAAGAAGATAGAGGATAGAACTGTAATCCTCACGGGTGGAATGTTTCCAGTCTCAATTAGACCAACAGACGGAGCTTTAAATTTCGGGGTAGCTCTCGGTTACCTGCAACATAGGGATATAGAACCGGGGATATATATCTCTATGAGCGGGATAGTTGAGAAATTCAATAGAATATACAAAGATAGGGAAATTGGAGCTTTTCGATATAGATAGTGAGGGGAGTTGGTGAAAATATTTATAAAATCCAACATGTTTGTTATCCAAACCAACTCATCTATTTTAAGTATAGATTGGTTTGGAGACTTTCTCCTCTCTCATAGCAAAGATACCATATTTCTACCTATGTCAGTAATGATATTTTTAGATGAAGATATTATAGACGAGAGAAAGAAATTTCTCATCAGATTGGCTAAGTTCTACTCGAACCAACACCAGTTGGATTATGAAAGGTTTGTTAGAAATTTCCTAAGATTTCTCAATAGACCAATAAAAATAGAGTTCAAACAAAAAAACATCATTAGAGGAGATGTGGAGGTCTATTTAGATGCTCTCTCTCCAAAAGATGTGAAGATACTACTCCAACACGAGAACCCTTGGATTATCACCCATTTTGTATCACAACTAAATAGATTTATAACTGAATTTGACAATAGGAGACTATTTTTAGATGCATCTGATGATAGGAGCAAAAGCCGTTTAGATAGGGTTCTAAAAAAGAGAAATTTCCTATTCTTCAACATGAAATTTACATATAGTAAGAATTTTCTAACGGTTCTATTTAGTGAATATACCCAAAACTACCAACAACAGCAGGAGCGATACCAATCCTATTCCCAATCTCAATCCAAAAGTCAATCCCAATCCCAAAACAACTCATACAATTTCAATTTCCACCATGAAAACAGCTTCAATAGCCCAAATTACTATCAAGATGCCACATTGGCACACCACTACCGAGTTTTAGAATTGCAATACAATGCATCTTTAAAAGAGGTAAAAGCAAATTACAGAAAATTAGCGAAGAGATACCACCCTGACAGGGTGCATAATAAAAATCAAAGTATTGTAGAACTATATACTAAGAAGTTTCAGGAGATTCAAACTTCTTACCAATTTCTAAAAGAGTATTTAGAAGAGAGATAGCCCTCTCAAAGTTGAGAAGGCAGAGAGACATCTAAGCAGGATATACAGATACTTTTTTTCTCTTTTTATCCAATCTTTCGAATTTTACAACCCCATCAATTAGGGCATAAATGGTATGGTCTTTACCGATACCTACATTATTACCCGGATGAACTTTCGTCCCTCTTTGGCGAATAATGATATTACCTGCTACAACTCTTTCACCACCAAATTTCTTAACTCCTAACCTTCTACCGGCTGAGTCTCTATTATTCTGGGTGCTACCTTGTCCCTTCTTGTGAGCCATTTATCTATCCTTTCTATGCTGATATAGATTTGATTCTAACTTTTGTAAATTGTCGTCTGAAACCCTTTTTGAGTTTGCTATCTTTTCGTCTTCTCTTTTTGAAAATAATTACTTTTTTATCCTTACCTTCTCCAATGATTTCGGCTTTCACCGAACCACTATTTAGGGATAGTTTTCCATCTTGAACAATAGCGAGAACATCTAGCTCTATTTCACTTCCTGCCTCTATTCCCAATTTGTCCAAATGGAGAATATCTCCCTCTTGAACTTTGTATTGCTTACCGCCATTCTTTACAATAGCATACATTCTTTTCCCTCTATTTCTCTAAATTCGACTTGAAATAGTATCATACTTTTGAGTTTGGAGAATATGGAACTATTGGATATGTATTATTCATCATTACATACATAATCCCGCCTACGAGATTGACTGCATTGTAGCCGTTTGCATTTAGATATTGAGTCACTTGACCAGTCCGGCTACCTGTTCTACAAATCAGCATAAATTTATTGGTTTTATCCCCAATAATTTTGTGAAGCTCTTCTAAGAACTTTTCAATATTGTATTGTCCCATTTCATCAAAAAATGTAAGGGTGTGAGAACCCTCCAAAATTCCAGTTTGCAACCACTCCATTTCAGTTCTAATATCAATGATTGGTATATCTCTATTTGATTCTAAATACTCTTTCGTTGGATATTCATTCATCTAATAATATCTCCTTCCAATTTGGTATTTTGTAGTTTTGATGCCTAGTTTATGGATAGCATAGTTTATCCCACCAACTAAGTTGATAACATCATATCCATTTTTACTAAGAAATTTGGAAACTATACTACTTCTATGTCCAGTTCTACATATAAGAGCAAATTCTTCTCCATCTTCTACAACTCGATTTAGCTTAGATAAGAAATCGGATACATTGTAATTACCTCTCTCAT
>DTUW01000013.1 GCA_012963895.1 Campylobacterales bacterium
TGGGGGGGTAAAAATGGAGTTTTCTAATTCTATATTTGTTTGTATATTTGAAAAAGTTATCTCAACTCTATTGTCTAGTTCATCGTTGTAAATAATTCTATGTAATGTTCCGTTATGTAAAGTGATGAGGTATTCCCTATTGTCTATATTTGCTATATATCTATTCTCAGATACTTTTTTACTCTGATTGAGGATTTCTATAAATCTATCTATTTTCGAGATATTGCGGATAATGACCTGCTCTAAATCTGGCTCTACAATGAATAGACGACTATTTAGAATATACACCAGTTTCCTAACTGGTGCCTGATATTTCCAAAATAGTAGATTTGGTTTTTTGATATATATCTCTCCTTGATAGACTATATTAGTATTGTCGCTGGTTACTACTTGTCTAAAATCTGCTTGAAAGGTGGAGATATTTTCAAAGAGAGAGCCACCAAATAGATGGATAGATAGCAGAAGAAGAGAAACTATTCTCATCTCTCTCTCCTAAGATAGAGATAACCAGCAGTTCCAACCACTACCATTCCAAGCGATAGAAGTTGTCCCATAGTGAGCCAATCCCAAGCAATAAATCCCAATTGAATATCTGGCTCTCTCCAAAACTCGGCAATAAATCGAGTTACTCCATAACCTATCCCGTAGAGCATAGCTAACTCACCGGGAAATTTCGCCCTTTTCCGATACCAGAAGAGGAATAGAAATAGTAAAACTCCTTCTAATAGCGACTCGTAGAGTTGTGAAGGGTGGCGGAGTTCTCCATATACATAAATCCCCCACGGAACATCTGTAACCCGACCCACCAACTCGTGATTGAGAAAATTTCCAATCCTTCCAAAGATATACCCAACAGGAACAGAGATGGCTACTAAGTCGAGCAGTTTCCATAAATCCATTTTCCGCTTTTTCGCAAATAGATAAGAAGCTACTAAGAAGCCTATTAAAGCTCCGTGATAGCTCATTCCTCGAATTCCTACAAATTCACCATTTGAAAATGGATTAAATATCTGCCATGGGTGAGAAAGGTAGTAGGAGGTGTGGCTACTATAAAATAGGACATATCCCAATCTAGCTCCTAAGATAACTCCTATCTCCACCCAAATAAAATAGTCATCTATCACCTCATCGCCTATTTCTAATCTATCCTTCTTAGCTATCCACTTTGCAAATAGATAGGCTGAAACAAGTGCCAAAATATACATAATTCCATACCAATGGACTGGTATAGAAAATAGGTGGAATGCGACCGGGTCGAAATTCTCATATATATTGTTCCAATACTCCAATTACTCTCCTTTATGTATAGATATAAATCCTCTTTCAATCTCTCCTATCTCTTTGTAACACTCTCCAACTTCTCGATTTAGCAAATCCACTTTTTGCAATATCTCTTGGTTGTTTGTTTCTACCAATTTGTAAATATGGTTTATCATCTGTTTGAAACTATTTTCAAGATATTTCAAACTTTCAATATCTCTCTCAATTTCTCCATATTGATGTTTTGTAATATTGATATTTGAAAATTGTCCAATGGTATCTAGCATATTGTTATTAATTGTTATTAGTGCCGATGAGGTAGTATCTCGAATACTCTTTATAGAGATTACTATATCTCTGATACTTTTTTTCAAAAGGTAGATATTTTCAGCAAGTTCCTTATCAGAAGTCTTTTGAGCTACCCCTTCCAACTCTTCAAGTAGATTTAAAACATCTGTAAAACTCTTTTTACTATTATCAAAGTTATTGGAAATTTCCATAATTGACTTTGAAGTATCAATAATCGAACTGTGTATAGTATTGATATATACACTAGAAGAGGAAATATCTTTTTTAAGATTTACTAGTTTCTCATTAAGATTGACTACTAATCTAGAATAACTATCAATCTGTGGATTACATTGACCAATATTTTCTAATATCTTGTTCTCTTGTTCTCCAATGATGGTCGCGATAGATTCGCTATCTTGTCTAATATCTAATGCTGTTTTATGGAGCTTTCCTAATATAGTTTGGTAGTGAGAATCTCGATTAGATATGGTATTGAGATATTCCTCTATATTGTTGAGTAACATATTGATAAGGTTAGCTATATTTGATAGTGGTTTCACTTTTCTCATATCTATTCTGCTATCCACCACTATTTTTCTCTCTCCAATACCTAAATTTAGTAAAGAGAGTTCTAAATTTCTAATGGACTTTTCCAAAGTTTTTAGAATTACTACCAGAGTAGCAATTAGAAGGATTGCTAAGATGATAACAATGACTGTTGCCTTTTTTTCCAATTTCTCTTTCATCTTGTTTCTGTATCTCTTAGCTCGTTTGATGAGGTTGTCAATTTCTATTTGAATCGAGTAGAGTTCCTTTTCCATCTCTCCAATTGTTCCATTAGTCGGATTGAGAAGTCCCACCAAACTGGTAGTGTCGTAAAACTCCGAAAAATAGCCTTTATAATTTGCCAAAGTTTGTAGCAGTAAATCTTTACTTTTAGAGCTTAGGATATGGTTGTTTTCTATCTTTTTTACCAGTTTTCTATATCGTTTATCAAAATTATCTTTATATTCAATTTTTCTGTATATTCTGAAATTCTGCTCATCTATAACCAATTTCAGAAACTCATCTCTAAATTGAAATATCTGCCACTTCTCTATATAGCTTAGAAATTTAGATTTATGGCTCTCTATTTGGTGAATAATACCTTTCTGACTATCTCCTATCTCCTCTCTCTTCTCTACAAGTTGTTCAAAACTTTGGGCATATTGTTCTAATAGTTTCCTAATGTTTTCAAATCTATATTGAACTCCATCTAATATTCCTGCTTCTCGAAAATCGTCAGCTAAACTATTTACCCCCTCCAATAGAGCAGTAATATCTTTACGAAAGATATAGGAGTATTTGATATTCATTTGGGGGGTTATTCCAAATTGTCTATATCGTTTAACATCTATACCAACTCGATAGGAGAAAGTTTTTAGAATCAAACTTTTAGAGTATATTTTGTTAGCTTCCTGAGTTCTACTAGAATAGTATATAGAGACTCCAAATATACCGATTAGTAGCACTATGGTAGTGAAGATAGCTATTTTTGTATATCTACTAATTGACATCTCTATTTATGGTAAAAATTTCGAATTCCATCTATCG
>DTUW01000014.1 GCA_012963895.1 Campylobacterales bacterium
AACTCAAAAATTAGAAATAGAACAAATTTGGTTTTTGCAGTTTCAGACTCGGTGAAATTTACAATCTTATTACTAATATAGTCATCTATCTCTTTCAAATTGTTTATTTTCGTCGTAATAGTTTTAAACCAATATTTAGCATCTATTCCCATTCCTCCAAGTTTTTCGAAAGTAATTACCGTCTTCACTATATCGGTTACGCTATTTGCAATATCGCTATTGACAAAATTTCTGAAATTCTTTTCAATTTTTCTATCAGCTACTGTATATAGTTCATTGATGCTTTTTTGTGTATTTGTGTCTATACGAATAATTTTTCTTTTTTGTTGATGTGTCATCTTATTAGCTTTCAATACAGTTTGGATATACCGCTGTTCTTGTGAAAAGAGTTCCTGAATCTCAACCAGTTTTGTATATGCTAACAGGGTTGTCATCTTGATATATCTATTCTTTCGGCTCTCTATCGCTAATCTGTTCAATATGGAGATAATAGATTGGTTGATATTTGTATAGGTTTGAAAACTATCCTCTGGATTTGTTGTGCCTCTCAAAATGGTTTTTCTATATTTCACAAGTTGGGTAAATTCTTTGTATAGATTTCCAATTTCTTTCCTGATGTTTTTTGGAATACCCCTAAAAGAGAGTCTTTTGAGTTTCCTAATTTCTCTATCAAGTTTGGAAAATTGCTGTTTCAATATATTTCGATATGCCTCGTTCCCTTTTGTCTCTAAATAATCACTAGCCATATATCTTTCAATTTGAATAGCTTCTATAATTCTGTCGAGTTGCTTAAATACCCTAACCAAATTTGTTCTATTTCTAATTTTTGAGTTTAGTCTCTTTTTGAACTTCTTCAAACTCTCCATGTATATAGATGAGGTTGTATCCCAATCTTTATCTGAAATTCCAAATCCTCCAATAGAGCGGTGATATATGATTTTGTCCCTCATTCTTTGAACCTCATTCAATATATTTTTATCAAGTATCAAATTGAATTGTAGTTTCAAAGAATGGTCAGCCATAATATTGAAACTTTTCAAAAAACTATTTTGCTCAACTATCAATTTTAGAAATTTATCCCGTTCAGCAGTTGTGAAATTATCCTTAGCAAAAATTGCAGTTCCAACGGCTCTCTCTACCCCTGCCCTCTCTTTTGCATAGAGAAAATTTGTATATGCATTGAGTAGTTTCATATTTTCACTATTTTCAGCCATATATGAAATAGCTCCGATTGAATCCAAAAACCAGCCGTTCATATTGGTATAGTATGAGATAGCTATATCTTTGGTGGTAGTAAATCCACTAATATCTTGACGATATTTAATAAGTTTTTGCAGTTCTAACATTCCATTATTGAATGTTTTTGTGAATTTGGTTGGATAGTTGTTAGTATCTATCGTCGATAGATACTCTTTCATCTCTTTTATTCTCTTGTTACTCAATTTCCGCTGTTCCACAAGCTCTTTTGCAAATTTTTTCCCTCTACTACTGAGAAATCCAGCAGTCATTCCTCTCTCTTTTTGAAACTCGTGAACCATTGCACTAATTTTCTGAGCTAAAACTACTGCCTCCTCCAACTTATCCATATTTTCCACTTCCTCTTTTTTATGGAGGCTTGTAATTGTAAGTAAGGTAATTAGTCCTATTGTAGGAAGAGAAAATATTAGAAATAATTTCCATTTTATGCTAAGTCTGCTCATCCAATTCCTTTTGGTTTATAGTAAAAAATATTATATCTTAGCTACTTAGTCTATTTTTACTAGGTTGGGATTTTCCAGATATTTTTTAATAATATTATTTTTACGATTTACAAATCTAGACGGAGAAGAAAAATTGTCATTTTTAGGATTTTTTTCAAAAAACAGCGAGATAGAAAAACGACCTCAACCAAACAGAAACGAAGCCCCTTCCCACTGGGTCAAGTGCCAATCTTGTAATGGTTTGATGTATTACAAAGAGGTAGAGAAACAGCAACATGTATGTCCTAAGTGTGGTCACCACATCAGAATAGGGATAAAACATAGAATAGAATATCTAGTAGATGGGGATAGTTTTATTGAACACGACTCCATTTTGAAGCCGGTTGACCCAATAAAGTTTGTAGATAAGAAGAGCTACCAGAAGAGGATAGAAGATGCTCATGAAAAGACCGGAAATTTTTCGGCTGTTGTAAGTGGAACGGCAAAGATTACAGGGATAGAGGTTGAATTAGTGGTATTCGATTTCTCTTTTATGGGTGGTAGTCTCGGTTCTGTTGAGGGTGAGAAGATATATAGAGCTATTCAGAGGGCGATAGAAAATAGAAGGGCTTTGATAATAGTTTCAGCTTCTGGTGGTGCAAGAATGCAGGAATCTACTTTTTCATTAATGCAGATGGCTAAAACTTCTATGGCTCTAACAAAACTATCAGAAGCTGGACTACCATATATTTCAGTTCTTACCGACCCAACTATGGGGGGAGTTTCTGCCTCGTTTGCTTCACTCGGTGATATTATCATTGCTGAACCTAATGCTCTTATCGGTTTTGCAGGTCAAAGGGTTATTAAGCAAACTATCGGTTCAGACCTGCCTGATGGTTTCCAAAAAGCTGAATTTTTATTAGAACATGGGGCTATTGATATGATAGTTCCGAGAAATGAGATGAGGGAAACCATCGGGGGACTTTTGAGAGTTCTATTGGATGATAACCGATGAGGTGGCTTCTCTTTCTCCTCTTCTCTTTTTCTCTTTTTGGGCAGAGTGTAAATATTTGTAAATGTAGTTGTCCAAAAATTGAGGTTCTCTTTGAGAACCAATATGAGAAGCTATTTGAGTTCAAAGGAAAGATATATCGTATTTTGAAAGGCAACGAGAGAAAAGATTCTATTTTGATGATACTTGATGAGAAGAGTAACAAATATATAAAAATCGATATTGTGGAATAAATATAGAAACAAAATTTCTAAAAAATACAAAAATATATTTCTAAGGCTCTTCAATGAAATCAAAATCCAAAAAATTGAAAACCGAGCAGATGATGAGAGTTCAAATCGGTAGTTTTGGAACTATCGAAATCGGTCATAAAACTGAAATGGGAAAAGT
>DTUW01000015.1 GCA_012963895.1 Campylobacterales bacterium
TGAACAGAACCACGAAAAATTAGAGTATTGCCCTTTTCAGCGAGATATAGCTTTTCTCCACTCTTTGGAAATGTTTCAGCCTCTCTGGATATTAGCCCCTTTTTAAGAGCTACCAAAAACGAACCAGCCATTCCTGTTCCACATGCCAAGGTTTCAGCCTCAACCCCTCTCTCATATGTTCTAACATAGAGCTTACCATCTTCAACTTTTGCAATATTTACATTTGCATCATATCTATATCTCAACTCTCTCGCCTCTTCGATTGAGAAATTGGATATATCCTCTACAATTGAAACCAGATGGGGAACTCCTGTATTGACAAGCCACCAACTTTTACCAAATTCATGAATATCATCTCTCAATATCTTAGGAGGGGTAAGGTCGGTAGTTACTATATCCCCTTCTACTTTACACTCTATCACCCCCGCCCCTGTTAGAAATTTCATTTCAGAACCGGCCAATCCATTGGAATAGGCATAGTGGGCGGTGGCTCTACTTCCATTACCACACATCTCAGCGGTGCTACCATCGGAGTTATAGAAGAGCCATTCAAAATCTAAATTTGGGTGGGGAATTAGAACTATCAAACCATCAGCCCCAATCCCTGTCTGTCTATTGCAGACAATCTTAGCCACCTCTGAAAAGTCATCTCTACGAAATCTATGGGTAATTAGAAAGTCGTTCCCACTCGCATTGTATTTTTCCAATATCATTTTTCTATCAACCTTCGATAATATTTTTCAAAGTCTGAAATATCATCTTTGCCCTCTCCAAACCAATTAGCTTTTATCTCTTTGATTCGACTATAAAAAGGCTTTTGAACCTCTCCATCAGGAAACTCCATCGGATAGCTATCTACCTTTTTCATCGAGAGACAATCCACAATAGCCACCTCATCTCTTAAAGCGATATATATCAACCCTACCATATGCTCCTTACAGAAGTAATTGAAATCCTCTTTTAGAGGTGAGCGGTGTCCCCGTGTGCTAAGAGTTGCACTAAATAGGTCGGGGTGAATCCACTCTTTTTTGAACTTTCTATATGTCTCTAAATAGTCATTGAAGTTTTTTGCAATAATCATAGCTCTATGGTAATTCTCTTGAAATCGAACCCTATCCCCTTTGCTGGGCTTCCATTTTCCGTGCGGTAGGTTCTCCTGTTTCAATGTGTCGAATGGGTAAAATTTCACACTATTCGATGAGGTGGTTTCGCAATACGAAACAATAGAACTATATCCCTGCGGTAAATCGTGAATCACTATCCCAGTCGTTCCTACTGGATAGGGTAGTTTGGTTGCAAATTTTCCAATATCTCCATCTACTGAATCGAGTTTCCAATATTGGCTACCAAATAGGAGAGAGGAGAAGAGAAGTAGAAAAAGGTATCTACTCAACAAATTCTGTTCCTATACCCTCAGAGGTTAGGATTTCCAATAGAATAGAGTGTTCAATCCGTCCATCGATGATATGGGCTTTTTTCACCCCTCCACGAACCGCCTCTATACAAGCATCAACCTTAGGAATCATTCCACCGTAGATAGTTCCATCACTCTTCAAACTTTCGACCTCATCGATTGAGATTGAATCTATCAAATTCCCATCTCTATCCAACACCCCAGCGGTGTCAGTTAGAAATAGAATTTTTTCAGCCCCTATCGATTTTGCAATAGCTGAGGCAGCGAAATCTGCATTTATGTTATACCCAATATCTCCCAACTCTTTTCCAGCCCCAATTGGAGCAATTACAGGAACAAATTTTTCATCTAATAGGCGGTGGATAACTTGTGCATCTACCCTATCTACTATCCCAGTTCTGCCAAACTTTTCAATATCCAAAGGTTTAGCTGTAATGAAATTGGAATCCTTTCCAGAAATTCCAATAGCCTTAGCTCCAAAGTGGTTCAACATCGCGGTAATTTCCTTATTTATCTCTCCACTTAGAACCATCTCTACAACTCTCATAACCTCATCGCTTGTTACTCTTTGTCCATCGATGAATTGAGTATCAATATCCAACTTAGAGAGAAGTTCAGTAATCCGCTTACCTCCACCATGAACTATCACCGGCTTTATTCCCACCAGATAGAGGAGTAGAATATCTTCGGCAAATTTCTTTTTTAGAGTTGGGGAGGTTTGGGCAGAACCTCCATATTTGATAACTACAATTTTTCCATTGAACTTTTTGATAAACGGAAGAGCATCTAATAGGGTATTGACCTTACCTATTTTTCTTTTCAACTTATCTCCTATGTTGATAGAAAACTTCTCTCAATTTTCTAATTCGAGGTAGGAACTGTTTAGCATTCAACCCACCAACTATCTTATATCTAATCTTCTTACCTTGTGGAGTGAAAAATCTGATAGTTGGAGTTGCAGTAACATATAGATTATTTGGAACTTCATCTATATCCAATGTGATTGGAATGTAATATCTATTTACCTCTGAAATCACCTCATCATCTTCTAAGGTAATATCTTTGAAGAATTGACAAGCTCCACAATGAGGCTGAGAGACAACCAACATAATTAGTTTCTGCTCCTCTTTCGCCAATTTTAGAGCCTCATTCCAACTATTAGCCCACTTTATCTCTTCACCAAAAAGGGTAATAGCAAATAGAACCAGACCAACTATATACCTCATCTCTATTCTGTCTCCTCTACTTTTGTCCATTGTGAAAGAATTTCGAAAAAGTTTGGGAATGAAGTTCGGACATTCTCAATATCTTCTATTGTCATTCCAACCCGCAACCCGAGAATTGCAAAACTCATAGCTATCCGATGGTCTCCAAAAGAGTTGATAATTGCAGATTTAGGAGAGCCTCCAACAATTCTAAATCCATCTTCAAGCTCTTCAACTTCAATATTGCAATTCCTCAAATTCTCAACCACCGCCCTAATCCTATCGCTCTCTTTTACTCTAAGCTCTTTTGCATTCCTAACAATACTTTCACCCTTAGCGACACTCATGGCGATAGCGAGAGCCGGAATTTCATCAATCAGCCAAGGAATGTTTTCCGAGACCTCAACCCCTTGCAACTCTCCATACTCCACCACAATATCTCCAACACTCTCATATTTCGATTCTCTTTCGATAAATTGGATTTTTGCCCCCATCTTTTCAAGTATTCTATATGCCTCTATTCTCGTCTTATTCAGAAGTATATTTTTTAGAACTACTTTCGAATTTGGAACTATTGCACCAGCAACAGCAAAGAAGAAGCCACTAGATGGGTCGGTTGGGACTTTAATTTTTAGAGGTTGTAGAGGAAAGAATAGAGGACGAATTAGGATTTTTCCACCTTTCATCTTCTCTATTTTTGCCCCCATACCTCTTAACATTCTCTCTGTATGGTCTCGCGATAGTTGAGGTTCGCTATATACTGAAACATCATCGGCAAATAGTCCAGCCAATATCATCGCCGATTTTACTTGTGCAGAAGCGATAGGGCTTGAATAGTTGAAACTCCTAATCTTTCCACCTCGAATAAAGAGAGGGGCTAACTCTCCATTATTACGACCATCTATAAATGCTCCAATTTTTCGAAGTGGTTCAGTTACCCGCTTCATCGGTCTTTTTCTTAGGTATTTGTCTCCTGTCAAAATAAAAGCCCCATCAACCGATGCAAGGAAACCGGCAAACAACCTCATCGCAGTTCCAGAATTTCCACAATCCAAAATATCATCTGGTTCTTCAATATCTCCCGATGAGGTGATAAAAATCTTATTATCCCTCTCTTCCACTTTACCGCCCAGTTTCTGGACGATAGCGAGAGAATTTAGGGTATCTTCTGCTCGGAGAAAATTATCTATCTCACTAGTTCCCTCAGCAAGAAGAGAGAATATTACAGCCCGATGAGAGATAGATTTATCAGGAGCTATCTCTCTTTCTCCAAACTCCTTTTGGATAGGATTTGAAATAGGAGCTATTCGAACACTCTTCATCAAATTTTTCCAGCACTTCCTAGGACTTCCATTCTCTTCTTAATTAGCTCTTTCACCGACTGCATAGCAGGTTTAAAGAATTTTCTCAAATCGAATTGGGTAGGGTCTTCGTTAGCAACTCGTCGAACTTCTGCCATAAAAGCAATTCTCAAATCGGTATCTGTATTTACCTTATTTATCCCCCCTTTAACCGCTTCTACTAGGAAATCGAATGGAACCCCCTTAGAACCTTTCAAGTCTCCTCCGGTAGCTTCAAAAGCCTTTCTAACCTCTTCTGGTATCGAACTTGCTCCATGGAGAACCAATGGAATATCTGTAACCCTTTTCACCGCTTGAAGTCTTTCGAAATCCAATTTAGGCTCTCCTTTGAATTTGAAAGCTCCGTGAGATGTTCCAATAGCTGGGGCGAGATAATCTACTCCTGTTCTCTTTACAAACTCTTCTGCCTCATCGACATTGACCAATACCGCATCTCTTTCTGATACTTCAATATTGTCCTCAATTCCCATCAATCTACCTAGTTCAGCTTCAACCCCAACCCCAACGGCATGGGCTATCTCAACCACCTTTTTAGTTTTTGCTAAGTTCTCTTCAAAAGGGTCGTGAGAAGCATCTATCATGACAGAGGTGAAACCTGCTCGGATAGCTTTAACACAACTTTCCACAGATGTTCCATGGTCAAGATGGAGGGCTACCGGAATATGTGGGTATCTTTCTGACATCGTCTTTACCATAGAGTAGAGCATATCGGCACCGGCATATTTGATAGCCCCTTCACTCGCTTCTACGATAATAGGAGAAGAGACCTCGTTAGCAGCCTCAAAGATGGCTTGTAACATCTCCATATTGTTGATATTGAAAGCACCTACCGCATATCCCTCTTTGTGAGCTTTTTCTAATATCTCTTTTCCGCTTACTAACATTTCACACCTCCTAATAGATTTTGATATTTGCTTTGGATTTGAGTTCCTCTATTTTGTTTTTAACAAATTGTTGGAACTTCTCAACTTTTATTTTCTGCTCTATAAACTGCTTAACCTCATCGAAACTAAGAGTTTTTGCAGGTTGAACATCTTCAATATAGATAATGTGATAGCCGAAATTGGTTTTTACAGGAGTTTTACTAATCTCACCCTTATCCATTGAAAATACAGCTGAATCGAACTCAGGAACCATTGTCCCCTTAGCAAAATAGCCCAAGTCGCCTCCATTTTTTCCGCTTGGACCGATAGAGTGCTGTTTAGCTACTTCAATAAATTCTTTTTGCAACCTCTCTCCGTGATATTTAGAGAGGATAGAGATGAGGTATTTTGCCTCTTGTTCTGTTTTTAGTAAGATGTGTCGGGCATGAACCTGTTGAGGTTGGACAAACTCGGAGATATGTTTCTGGTAATACTCTTTTAGTTCTTTCTCTGAAATATGGATTTTGTCAAACTCTCTCTTTATCCATAAATCGGCAATAACTTGTCGTTTAAATGCTTTGAGTGCTATTTCCAAATCTTTCTGAAACTCCCTATCTTTTAGAGTTCCATCACTCTTAGCCTCTTTTTCAATCAGAATTTGGGCTATCACCTGCTCTAATGCCATGTTCCATACTCTCTCTTGGACTTGTGGAGAGAGGGTGGCAAATCGTCCCTGCGAGATTTGGGATACTGCTGGTAATAGGTCTTTATCTGTAATCTTTTCTCCATTAACAACAGCAACAACTTGCGAAAATAGAAGTTGCGAACCCAAGAGAGTTCCTGCTATGAACTTTTTCATACTCTTTTAACCTTTCTATTTGAGATTTGTATATATGTTTTGGATATCGTCATCATCTTCTAGCTTTTCAATGAGCTTTTCAACACTCTCCCGCTCTTCATCTCCTAACTCTATTTGGTTTGTAGCTACCATCTCTACTTTTGATTCCAAAATATTGACATCTAATTTTTCCAACTCATTTAGAAGAGAGTTGAGATTAGCTGGGTCTGTTTCAATCACTATTACATCATCGAGGTCATCTAATATCTCCTCTGCTTCTCCTTCCATAGCAGTTTCCAACACCTCATCATCTTTTTTCCCTTTTTCAACAACAATCACCCCTTTTTTCTCAAACATCCAGCTAACAGAGCCACTTTCGCCAAGATTTCCACCAGCCTTTCTCAAAATTGACCGGATATTAGAAACTGTTCTATTTCTATTGTCTGTCATCACCTCCATTAAGATAGCTACCCCGTGAGGTCCATACCCTTCATAGGTAATATCCTCATAGGTAACCCCTTTCAGATTTCCAGTAGCCTTATCGATAGCTCTTTGGATATTTTCCATAGGCATAGAGTTATCCCGTGCCTTTTTAACTGCAAGTCTTAGAGATGGATTAGCATCTATATTACCGCCTCCTTGCTTAGCTGCGGTAACTATATCTTTTACCAATTTTGTAAAAAGCGCCCCCCGTTTTGCATCTACGGCACTTTTTCGTCTTTTAATATTTGCCCATTTGCTGTGTCCAGCCATAAAGCTCCTTTCAATGTTTGTATATATATTATATTCCTCTATCTCCCATTTTTATAGAAACTCTCTATCTTCTCAACACTTTTCACATTGAAATCAAAGAAGTCGGAAAAGAATTCTTTATCTTCAAATAGTTTGAATTGAATTCCTGCCGCCTCAAAATTCTTAGTCTGTAAATAGAGAAGCCCTAAGCCGTATCGGGTTTCATAATTGATTTTGTTTTTCAACTTAGCCAACTCAAATAGAGCTACACCATTTGCATAGTGTTTAGATGCAACGGCAGAAATACCGGCTAAAAAGAGGGTTCTAGAATCTTTCGCCCCATACTCATCTATTATCTTGTTATATAGTTGGTAAGACTCCTCAAAGTGCTTATTATATAGCATAGTTAGAGCCAGAGCCTGAGCCACCCCTTCTGGGTCTTGCAACTCAACCGAGTAGTAATATTTCAGTTTTCTCTCCAACTCCTCCAACTTTCCCGTTAATAGATGAAATTTGATATAGAACTCCTGCACTACCCTTGCCCCGTGATAGAAATCGGATAGTGGCAAATGGTTTAGTTGGAAATGTCTAATTATCTCTCTTGAAAACTCTTTAATATCTAAATCTTTGAAATTGGAATAGAGATAGAGAAGATGAACTAATATATCATCTGGTAATTTTCTCAACATCAGTTTAGAAACATGTCTATTTATTTCACTATTACCTCCAAACTTTTCTAGAAGAGTTGTAATGAGATAGACCGTTCCCAACTTGAATAGGTCATTTTCATATTGAGGCTTACCCTCTAACCAGTTTTGGAGAGCATGTAAATTTCCATGTTTCAGATTTAGCAACATCTCATAGAATTGCTTTTCATTTCCCTCTCTCTCTAAGGATAGATTTTCTCTAAATACCTCTTCTAACTTTTGTATATCAGCTCCTATAAGACTTCCGCTAAGTAGAGCAAATATTCCAGAAATATAGTCCCTTGAATTTAGATGCCAACTCCTCTTAAAATGTTTGTATGCCTCTACCATGTCCCCGAGTTGAGCATAAGTAAGCCCTAAATCGTAGTGAAGAACTGCATGTTTTGGGTTCTCCTTCTCCAATTCTCTCAATATCTTATTAGCTATCCTCAATCTTCTATTGAGAACCTCTTTTACTGCTAGGACTATATTTTTATTTACATCTGAACTTTTAGCCCCCATACCTAAGATATGGAGACCTTCATCACTATCTCCAAGAGTAGTAGTAGCACTACCCTTCTTGATGAGGTTGATACTTTTCTTAGCATCAAAAATTTTGTATGGAGCGAAGTAGAATAGGATTTGGTAGTTGTTGTATTTTACAAATTGTTGCTCTTTGTTAAAAAAGTTTTGGGCTTTTTGAACATCAAACAGGGACTCTTTTAAAGATAGCTCCAAATCGTAGGTATTGTTCAACTTCTCTCCATATCCATCGTTGAGTGCTGAAATTTGGTTTCCTGCATCTTTCACATTTCCCAACTTCAAATCTATTAAAGCATGGGCATACTTCAACCTCATCAACTCATCAGAAGAGCTACTATTATTCTCAATAGCCTTTTCTATATTCTTCTTAGCCATATCCAGCTCACCCATATTGGCATAGATAAGCCCGAGATTACCTATATCCTCATTAGTGAGAGATTTCTCCAAAGCTGTTGCACTATCTCCGTAGTTTTCAAAAAGTAGTTGAATCCTACTCTCCATCATATTCTTTTCATCTTGAAAGTAGTTAGAAGTTTGGTGGTTGAGAGATGAGAGGGTCTCGAAATAGTTTCCTCGATAGAAAGAGATGAGAGAGTAGTAGTAGCTATATAGAGGGGAATCTAGTTCGTCTGGTAAATATTTGTAAGCTAAATCTAGATAGGCTTTGACTTTTTCATTATCTCCAAGCTTTTTACTACATACAGCAGCATTGATAGCACTTGGGGTAATATGTTCTCTATTCTGAATAGCTCTATCAAATGCTCTAATAGCCTCTTTACAAAGCCCTTTTTTAGCTCTTGCTACCCCTAAGTTGTAATATGAGAGAGAGGCATTATATGTAGCTATCCGTCCATAGAGTCTAAGGGCTTCATGTTTCTGTCCCTGTTGATAAAGTAAATTAGCCTTTTTGATAAGTTCTTCAACTTGTGATTGTCTCTTAGGCAAAGTTGAAGGCTCTTGTAATGCCATCTCCGTATAGGTTTCCAATTCATCTGTTCCGTTGGTCTCAATTTGGACAATATCATCATTTCCATGTTCCCAAAATAGGGATAGGAGAAAGAGGATACCCCCTGTTACTAGTAGATAGAGTATTCCATATACAATTTTTTCTTTTTTCTCAATTAGTATATTTTTTAAATTCTGAAATATTTGGGTTGGTTGAGAAAGTCCAAGTTTTGGAACTTTTGGAAGGACAGGAATTTTAGAGGTTGTGGTTATATTCTCTGTCTCTTCGTCCTTTTCTCCTCTATCACCTTTTTTATTCTTCTTATTTAATAGTTCGTCCTCTTTCAAAATTATCTGTTCATCTAACTCTCCAAGTTCCTTATCCAATATTTCTTCTGCCATTTTTCATCTCTCTATTTCCATATTTTCCATTTTGCTTGACCATCATTCCACATCTGATTTAATTCTCTCTTATCTCTCAATGTATCCATCGGTTTCCAAAATCCATAATGTTTATAGGTGTATATCTCCCCCTCTTTCGCCAACCTCTCCATTGGCTCTCTCTCAAAAATAGTAGAATCCCCATCGATGTAGTCCAATATTTGAGGTTCGCAAACGAAAAAGCCACCACTTATCCAACTGCCGTCCCCTTTCGGTTTCTCTAAAAACCGATTTACTCTATTGTTCTCTCCAATCTCCATCGCTCCAAATCGTCCATCTGGCTGAGTAGCGGTAACCGTTAGCAATTTTCCATGTGATTTATGGAACTCCACAAGTTTATCTATCTCAATATCACCTACTCCATCTCCATAGGTCAGCATAAAGGTGGTATCACCAATATACTCTTTTGCCCTTTTTATTCGTCCCCCCGTCATAGTATCAATTCCGGTATCAATTAGGGTTACTTTCCAAGGTTCGCTATGGTTTTGATGAACTTCCATGTTGTTATTTTGCAGGTCAATAGTTACATCACTTTGATGGAGAAAGTAGTTAGCGAAATACTCTTTTATATAGTATCCCTTGTATCCAAGTAAGATAACAAATTCATTAAATCCATAATGAGAATAGATTTTCATAATATGCCATAGGATAGGTTTTCCCCCTATCTCCACCATAGGTTTAGGTTTTATCTCTGTCTCTTCACTCAATCTGGTTCCAAATCCACCAGCTAAAATTAGAACTTTCATAATATTCCTTTACTTGAATTTAGGTAAGCTAAATAGTTTGTTAGCAAGAGATGGATAGGTTCGTCTGTTTCCAATCCCTTTTGTAAATTTCAATAGTAGGGGTCTATTTAGACCGTATCTAAATTTTAGGACTAATTTATCATCTTTCAACTTTGGAAAATAGACTATATAGTTACTAAACCATCTATTTAAAAGCTTTATCTGCTCTATTGCTCTATTAGTGTTAGAAATCCTATCTATTCTAATAGGAGCTACTCCATTTAGTCGAAATAGAAAATTTCCATTTTCCAAACCTTGAATATCTCTATCAAAAAAGTAGATAGAGACTAAGAAAGTTTCATAATCTTGGAACTTTTTCGCAATATCTGAAACATAGACAGCCTTAATATCCATCTCCAATTTTCCATCTCTATATATCTGTCCAACTGCCGAGTTTTCAAAGACCCTCTCATTGAGATTATTCTTTTTCACCCCTTGAAAGTGTTGAAATCCACAAGATAGGAATAGCATTGGAAAAAGTAAGAGAGGTAAGACTTTTATCAACTCTTTGCCAATTTACTTTTCAGAATTTGCTTACCGAGTTCTACCCCCGGCTGGTTGTAGCAGTTTATATCCAATTCAATAGCTGTAACTGCTGTTAGCAATTCGTAGTAATATATTAGTTTTCCTATCTCTACCTCATCAACTCTATCTATTTCTATCACATCGACAGGAACTCCTATTTTTCGCAATGCCTCAATTGTTGAATCGGCTTGAAGGTTGATAAGTTCCGAAAACTTGCGACCGTTCAATATATCCAACTTTTCGAGATGAGGTAGTGAGTGGTTGGGGATAGTGGTATCTATTCCAAAGTCCAAAATTTTCAGAAAGGTTACAGATTTATCTAATGGACCTTCCATAATCAATTGTAAAAATGAGTGTTGGTCTTTTGGACCTATAAGTCCGATTGGAGTTAGTCCTACTCTTTCGTCTCCTCTCTTCTTTCCTAAACTCTCTGCCCAGAGTTGGACAAACCAGCTATTGAAATCTCTAAATAGTTCGGAATAGGAGAAAAGGACATTGGAGCTATATTTTTCGGCAAATTTGGAATAAAAAAGGGCTTTTGGAATAATATGATTTTTGTCATTGTGGATAAAAAAGTTATCTTTTATCTCCTTTGCTCCTTGAAGAAGTTTAGCTATATCAACTCCAACCAGTGCCAGAGGTAGCAATCCAACAACAGAGAGAACGGAGAACCGCCCTCCTACATTTTGAGGGATATTGAATATGTGGAGGTTGCGAGACTTTCCAAACTCTTCCAATGGTGAATCTTTGTCGGTAATTACTACAAGACTATTTGCATCAAACTCTATTTTTGCATCGAGATATTTCAAAACAGAAATAGTTTCAATCGTAGTCCCAGATTTGGAGATAGCGAGAAATAGAGCATCTGAAATATCTATATCTTGAATAGTATTGGAGAGTGCTATTGGGTCGGTTGTATCTAAAAATAGTAGTCGTTTTGGATAGTGATACTTTGGATTTAGGAAACTATATACCGCCTCAGCCCCAAGGGAGCTACCGCCGATACCGATAACTACGATAGTAGATTTTTGGATAGTCCTAGCAAAGTTTAGAATATCTGATATATCTTGCTCGGGGAGAGAGTAGAAACCTATATCTCCACTCTCTTGATGGACTTTGGAAAATATCTCTTTTTCAGAAACAACCTCATCAAAAAATAGGTAATTTTTCATCTCCAACCTCCTATTTAGAATAATTTTATCTAAAATGGGGTTAGAGCTGATGAGGTTGTGAAGAGATTAGAAGCCGTAATTTACAAAGATGCTATATTCTTGGTCTGTATTAGTTCCGTCGTCAATCTGTTCAGCATAGAAATCGATAGCTAAATTATCGTTATATGCATAACTCAATCCGAAATCGGCTTCGGTCAAGTCGTCGCCTTCGTCAGGGGTCATAGTAAGATAACTACCAGAGACCGAAATTTTTTCATTGATGTCGTAGCTAAGAGAACCTTTGAAAGCTGTTGAATCTTTTCCAGCCTTTGCAATAGACCATAAATCGCTTGAAGTATAGAAAGGACCACCACCAAATCCATTAGTTGGAGCTACATCTCCATCAGCTTGGTTGTATGCAAGAGCAACAGTTAG
>DTUW01000016.1 GCA_012963895.1 Campylobacterales bacterium
ATTTTACCAAATATAGATGTTGTGTATAATAACCGAAAAAAATCGATATGGATATTGTGTGATTATGATAAAAGAGAATCGACAAAAAGCCGACCTCATCGTTGGAATTCAATGGGGAGATGAGGGAAAAGGGAAAATAGTAGATTTATTAGCCCAAAACTACGATATTGTAGTTCGATACCAAGGCGGACATAATGCCGGCCATACTATTGTAATAGATAATAAGAAATATGCCCTCCACCTTATCCCCTCTGGAATACTCAACCCAAAAGCTATCAATATTATCGGTAATGGAGTTGTTATTAGCCCCGATGCTCTAATTGAAGAGATGGAACAGTTCGAAAATTTAGAAAATAGACTATTTATTAGCGACTCCGCCCATATGATACTGGAACACCATATTTTATTAGACCAAGCAAAAGAGAAGTTGCGGGGTAAGAATGCAATCGGAACAACAGGACGAGGAATTGGACCAGCATATAGCGATAAGGTCGGTAGAAATGGATTCCGAATAGGAAAATTACGAAATTTAGACCAACTGGAAAACGAGATAATAGATTACCTTCAACAGAATAGACCTATCTTAGAAAGCCTAAATATCGATATTGAGACCTCATCTATTCGAAAAAAATTGGAATTTTATAAAGAGAAGTTAGAGAAATATATTATCAATACCACTCACTACCTTTGGAAAGCTATTGAAGAGGGTAAAAAAATTCTCCTTGAAGGGGCTCAGGGAACGATGTTGGATATTGACCACGGCACCTATCCATATGTAACCTCATCATCTACTATCTCGGCGGGGGCTTGTATCGGAACAGGACTAAATCCAAAAGATATAGGAACTATTACAGGTATCGTTAAGGCATATGCTACCCGAGTTGGTAATGGTCCATTTCCAACAGAAGAGTTTGGAGAAGATGGAGAGAAGTTGAGAGAACAGGGATTTGAATTTGGAACGACAACGGGTCGCCCTCGACGGTGTGGCTGGTTCGATGCGGTGGCTGTAAAGTATGCAAGTCGTCTAAATGGTTGTGATAATTTGGCACTTATGAAACTTGATGTTCTCGATGGTTTTGAAAAAATAAAAGTTTGCACCGGATATAGATTGAACGGCAAAGAGATAGACTATCTCCCAAACGAATTAGAAAAAGTTGAACCTATATATAGAGAGTTTCCGGGTTGGGATAAGAGTAAAGGAGTTCGCAACTTTGAGGAGTTGCCAGAGAATGCAAAAAACTATATTAGAGAACTTGAAAAACTTGTAGAGACAAAAATATCCCTTATCTCAACCAGCCCAGATAGAGAAGATACTATTAGGATTTAGATATTGAAATTTAGGATTCGAACATGGAAGAGGCTATAAAACTATATGAAAATGGTGAGTTTGAAGAGGCTTACCAAAAGTTCTACCATATCGCTATTACTAAAAAAGATAGTGAAGCTCAACTATATCTAGGGATTATGTATGAACACGGTGAAGGGGTTGAAAAGAGTTTAGAGAAGGCTAAATATTGGTATAAAAAGGCATATCGACAAAAAAATTTAGATGCTGGATTCCGACTACAAACCTTAGAATACTCTACCGCTTGTAGATGCTAATTTCTTAGAGGTAGTTAATGGACTTTGATAAATTTATCCCGATTGGTGGGCTGATTACCCATATACTTTTTATCTTCTCTCTCGGTCTCTATCTCATCACTAATCTTCAATGGTATCACTATAAAATAGGTCGAGTTCTCACAAAACACCATAAGAGCAGTTGGCACTTTTTCTATTTTGCTCTACCAATTTTGGTATATCAGATAGCAAATTCTTTCTTTTGGATATTTTTCTATTTCGGATATATTCCAACTCTGATACTTTGGTATAGAAGATTGGATAAAAAGTTGGTCTGGACTTGGAGGGTAAAAAGGTTTTTCTTTCTCCTAATCTCTCTTACAGCTTTTCAAGATGTTACATGTCTCCTCCAAAAAGAGTGTTCTAACTATGGTATTTTCATGCCTATTTTGCTAACTCTAATTGGTAGCCTCACAATTGAAAAGATGGTATTTTTCTCCTACTATCGCAAAGCTAAACGAAAATTGCAACTTCTAAACAGAACGAGAGTAATAGCTATTACAGGTAGCTATGGAAAGACATCGATAAAAAATTTTCTTACCCAAGTTCTATCCAGAAAATATAAAGTATATTCCACTCCAAAGAGTGTAAATACCTTAGAGGGGATTGTGCAGGATATTAATAATAATTTACAAGCTGGAATCGATTTCTATATAGTCGAGGCAGGAGCAAGAGAGAAAGGGGATATTGACAAAATAGCTAAATTGGTTCAAGAAGAGATAGCGATAGTTGGAAAAGTTGGAAAACAACATATAGAATATTTCAAAACTATTGAAAATATCATCTCTACAAAATTGGAGATAACCAATTCCCAGAAATTGAGACATCTATATATCCACTCTTCAATTAGTAGAGATATACTACCGAAAAATCCACCTTTTGAAATTCACCAATTTGGAGAGGGGGTAACCAATGTTATCGCCGACCTCGACGGCACCCAGTTCAGATTGGAAATTGATGGACAATCTGAAAGGTTTGCCACCCAAGTTTTAGGCAAGTTCCAAAGTGAAAATTTAGAGGTTGTTATTCGATTAGCTCTCCAACTTGGGCTATCTCTCGATGAGGTGAAATATGCTATCTACAATTTAGAGCCTGTCCCTCATAGACTTGAAAAGATAAAGGCGGGTGGAAAAATTATTATCGATGATGGATACAATGGGAATATTGATGGAATGTTGGAAGCTTTCAGATTAGTTGAACAGCATGAAGGTAGAAAAGTAGTGATTACTCCCGGACTAATTGAAAGCAGTGAAGATTTGAACGAAAGGATAGCCTTTGAGATAGATGATATTTTTGATGTCGTTATTATTACAGGCTCTATAAATCGCGACTTCTTTAAAAGAAAATTGACCAACACAAAAGCTATTAGAATATTTTTAGATGATAAATCGAAATTGGAAGATGTCCTATCCAAATATACCTCCTACGGCGATATTATCCTATTTGCCAACGATGCCCCTAGCTATATTTAGAGATGAATACAAAATTTGTTATCTTTGATTTGGAATGGACTCGGGTATATGACAAAAGTGGAGTAAAAGATTGCATTTTGGAGATTGGAGCAGTAAGAATAGAGGGAAATAAAACTCCCGATACCTTTCATAGATTTCTAAAATGTCCCTATAAAATAAAACCAGCTATTAGCAAACTTACAGGATTGAGTAATGAGATGGTGGATATTATGGGAGTAGATAGAGAAGAGGGGCTAAGAGAGTTTGTAGAATTCTCCAAAGGTGCTACATTAGTAGCTCACGATGTCCAGAATGATATTCAAGTGCTTGAAGAGAATTTAGAGGAGTTTAGTGATATAGAGATGGAGAATAAGGTTCTCTGCACCCTCCGACTATCTAAACGAGTTTTACAACTAAATAGTTATAGCTTGGATTCTATATGCAAACATATAGATATAGAGATAGACGAAAAACAGCGACATAGAGCATTATATGATGCTCTCCTTGCATCTAAGATATTTCAACACATCTTGAAATTTCTACCTAAGAGTATAGACAATAGTAGAAAATTGGAGCATTGGCAAAACATGGAACACTTTATTATTAGACACGAATTAGAGAAGATAGAAAATATAGACACCTCCCAACACTATTACGGATTTTTCGATGGAGCTTCATCGGGTAACCCGGGACATATTGGGGCTGGAATAGTTTTGGCTAATAGAGATGGAAAAGTAATATCCAAAATCTCTAAATATATTGGATTTGGAACTAATAACGAGGCTGAATATATGGCTCTTATTCTCCTCCTCCAACTGGCTACAAAGAGCGGAATAGAGACCCTTACCATCTTTGGAGATTCAAAATTGGTAGTTTCACAAGTTGAAGGGGCTTGGAAAGTCCGTTCTCACAATTTGAAATCTCTATATAAAGAGGCTTTGGAACTTATTGAGCAGATACCCAATTTCTCTATTAAATGGATAGATAGAAAAGGGAATAAGATGGCTGATAAGTTGGCAAAAAAGGGGGTAAAACAGGGGGAAAACATTACAAAATAGAAAATCGCAAATGGTTTTTTACAAAAATCACAATATCTCTATATACAACGATGATATTTCGAATAGGAATCTATTTGAAAAAGAGAGCTTCGACTTGACCATAACATCACCACCTTACAATATAGGTATTGAATATAGCTCTAATAGTGATTCTCTCTCATATAGTGAATATCTGAATTGGTCTAAACATTGGTTAGATAATCTTCTATATTGGACAAAGGATAGGGGTAGATTGTGTCTAAATATTCCACTCGATACAAACCGAAATGGAAAAAAGAGTATAGGTAGCGATATTACCCAAATAGCTCAGGAGGTCGGTTGGAAATATCAGACTACTATTATCTGGAATGAAAACAATATTAGCAAAAGAACCGCTTGGGGAAGTTGGTTAAGTGCCTCCGCTCCCTATGTTATCGCCCCTGTTGAATTGATAGTAGTTTTCTTTAAAGGGGAGTGGAAAAAGGGATATAGAGGAGAGAGCGATATTACAAAAGAGGAATTCAAGAATTGGACTAATGGTCTCTGGTCTTTCAATGGTGAAAGTAAAAAGAGAGTAGGACACCCTGCACCATTTCCAAGAGAACTACCTAAAAGGTGTATAAAACTCTTTTCCTATGTTGGAGATACCATATTTGACCCATTTCTTGGAAGTGGAACAACTCTAATTGAAACAAAAATTAACGATAGGATTGGGGTTGGGGTTGATATTTCCAAAGAGTATTGCCAATTAGCAAAAAAGAGGATATTTGATGAAGTTGGACTATTTCAGGTATAGAATGGATAGAACTATCTACTATACTGCTCTTCTATATAGTTTTTTCCTCCCTCTCAGTCGAGCCGGTATCGTTCTCTTTTCGGCTCTTCTAATTCTCTTTTCTATTTTAGAAGGTAATTGGGAAGAGAAGTGGCATAGGTTACGAAATTGTAAAGTTTTTTTAGCTTTGGGACTATTTCTAATTTACAACCTCATCTCTCTAATTTGGACTGATGAGGTGGTGGAGGGGTTGAAATATATTGCAAAATATTGGTATTTCCTCCCTATGTTTGTTCTCTATCTCTCATTTCCAAAGGAGAAGAGTTCTCATCTTCTGCTATCTTTCATATTAGGAATGGTGGTAAGTGAAATTATCTCCTATGGAATTCTATTCCAATTTTGGACAACGAGACACGGAACACCAGACGACCCGACCCCTTTTATGAACCATCTCGATTATGGTCTTTTTCTCGCTTTTACTGCTCTACTATTGTTATCTCAAATCATCTATTCCAAAGAGAGAAGAGAGAAAATGATTACATCTCTATTTTTCTTAACCGTTACAGGTAATCTGTTTGTGGTAGGTGGGAGAATAGGACAACTCGCCTTTTTCGTCTCTCTAATAGTTGTTCTGCTCTATTTTACTCGTTCATTTTGGAAATCTCTACTATTAGGAATAGTGATAGCTGGTGGTATTCTTATTCTACCTATGCAGTTGAGCGATACATTTAAAAATAGGATTCAAACTGGTATATCTGATATAGAGAGGGTTCTAAATGGAGATTACAACTCCTCTTGGGGTATGAGGGTTGGAGCTTGGGAGGTGGCAGGAGAGATTTTGAAGAACCACTATCTAATAGGGGCTGGAAACGAGGATAATATACAGATTTTGAAAAAGATAACATCAGAAAAGGAGTATCTAAAACCTCTAAATTGGTATGGTCATTTTCACAACCAATATTTACAAACTATTACCGCTCTCGGGATAGTGGGGCTTATTCTATTGTTAAATATCTTTTTCCAACTTGCAAAAGTCCCTTTATCGGATAGGGATAGATTTATTCAACTCTCTTTTATCTCTATATTTCTGGTAGGATTTATAGCTGAGCCGTTTTTACATAAACAATTTTCAATGGCTCTCTGGACTTTTGTAGGTGGATATATTCTAATTCAAGGTGGTAGCTATGGCAGAAGTAGTTGAAATATATTCCAAGAATAGAGAAAGCATATATCAATATCTTGAAAGTTTTCTCAACCGACACAACCAAATAGATGATAAGAGTTTTCAGAGATATAGATTTCTTCAATCTGCATATAAGGTAGATAGAAATTTTCAGCAGGTAAAGGCTGGATTTTCAAGAGATGGAAAAATAGAAGAGTATATTACTGATAAATCCAATTGGTTTCGAAACTTAGAGCTAAAAGATGATATGTATATCTCGCCTCCACATATCCATCTTAGTAGTGGAAAACATAGTATTTCAGTAGTCCGAAAGGTTTTAGATGGATACTTGGTGTTTGATATTGATATTTTAAAACTTCTGCAAGAGTTGCACCTCATCGAATATAGCGATTTCAATCGTCTTGTAAATAGAATTTTCTACGGAATTGGGGCAACATCTCTTATTTTGGTCTCTCTGCTCCTAGTAGGTTTTGGAATATACAAAATTGGAGTAATTATATTTGGTCTATCAGATGACTTTTTCTCATCTGTCTTTAAATCGGTAGTCTCCACAACTCTTGGAATAGCTATCTACGATTTAGCAAAACAGATATTAGAACATGAGGTAATATTTGAGACCATTCATCACGAAGAGAAGCTATATGGAGTTCTTGGAAAATTCCTAGTATCTGTAATTATTGCCCTCTCTATTGAGTCGATGATGGTTGTTTTCAAAATTGCACTAAATGACTATACCCAAATGTTATCGGCTCTATTCCTGCTATTAGGAATTTCCATTCTTCTATTTGTCTTAGGCTATTTCTACAAATCTGTTTTAAAGGGTCAATAGTGTTTTTTATAGATGTTCAAGGAACTCTAATCGATGATAGTAAAAAGCCGATAGATGGAGCGGTGGAGTTTATCGAAAAATTGAACTCAGACAATATCCCCTATGTTGTAGTTACAAACAATACTAAACAGGAGAGCGATAAATTTCTGGAATATCTCAACTCTATCGGTTTCCAAATTTCAAAACATAGATATTTAGACCCTCTTATGATACTTGATGAGGTAGTTTCTGAAAAGTCCTGTTTAGCCTTTGGAACTACCCAATTTCTATCCCTGTTGGAAAATAGGGGATATGAAATCCATTCCAAATCTCCAAAATATATACTTCTCGGAGTGAAACACGACTATACAGCCGAAGAGTTTTCCAATATTATTGAAACTCTACTATCCAACCCCGATACTCAACTTATTGGAATGCACGGCACATCTACATATATGAAACATGGGAAAAGGTATCCCGGAGTTGGAGCTATATTGGAGATGTTGAAATTTGCAACAGGTCGGGACTATCGAGTAGTAGGCAAACCGAGTGATATTTTCTATCAGAAAGCATTAGAGAAGATAGGGGCGGATAGCTTCCGAGAGATTACTATGGTAAGTGATGATTTTAAGGGGGACTTACAAGGGGCAAAAGAGTTAGGAATGAAAATAGTTTTAGTTTTGAGTGGAAAGATAAAGAGTATCGATGAGGTGGTTGAGAGACCAGATATATATATTCCGAAACTATCTACCAAACTATTTCAATATAATATTGAGATTGACAATAGAAGGAGAGAGAATGGCTAAAAGCTATCTTTTTACCTCTGAATCTGTTACAGAGGGACACCCTGACAAAATGGCTGACCAGATTAGCGATGCTATACTGGACGACATTATTAGCAAAGACCCAAAGGCTCGGGTAGCTTGTGAAACACTATTATCCAATGGTTTCTGTGTGATTGCTGGTGAATTGAAGACAACCGCCTATACTCCAATGCAGGATATAGTTCGCGATGTTGTGAAAGAGATTGGATATACCAATGCTGAATACGGTTTCGACTATCGAAGCGGAGCCGTCCTAAATGGAATTGGAGAGCAGTCCCCAGATATAAATCAAGGGGTTGATAGAGAAGATGGAGAGATAGGAGCAGGAGACCAAGGGCTAATGTTTGGATATGCTTGTAGAGAGACCCCAACCCTAATGCCTCTACCTATCTATTTGGCTCATCGACTTACCGAAAGGTTAGCAGAGGTTCGAAAAAATGGAACTCTCCCATATCTTAGACCAGATGGAAAAGCTCAGGTAACGGTTGAGTATGTTGATGATGTTCCAAAGTCGGTAAAAACTGTTGTAGTTTCAACCCAACACGACCCAGATATATCACAAGAGCAGATAAGAGAAGATGTCATTAGAGAGGTAATATCAAAAGTTATCCCAAAAGAGATGATAAGTGATGATATTGTCTATCACATTAACCCAACGGGGAAATTTGTAATTGGAGGTCCTCAGGGAGATGCAGGACTGACAGGACGAAAAATTATCGTAGATACCTACGGCGGTAGCTGTCCTCACGGCGGTGGAGCTTTTTCTGGTAAAGACCCTACTAAGGTGGATAGAAGTGGAGCATATATGGGGCGGTATATTGCTAAAAACTTAGTAGCTGCCGGTGTTGCCGATAGGGTTACGATACAACTCGCCTATGCTATTGGAGTTGTCGAGCCTGTCTCAATTAGAGTAGATACTCACGGAACGGGTAGAGTTGATGAGGAGAAGATAGTAGAAGCAGTAAAAGCAATCTTCAAACTCACTCCAAAAGGGATTATCGAATCCCTCGACCTCATCAGACCAATATATAGAAAAACTGCCACATATGGACACTTTGGGCGAGAATTACCGGAATTCACTTGGGAAAAGACCGACAAGGTAGAAGAGATAAAGAGATTTCTAAATCTTTGAAGTTAGGTAAAAAATCTAATATTAGAAAAATCTTAGTCTAATACTATATACAAAAATCTAAACATTAGGAGAGATTATGGATAGAAACAACTTTTTTAAAAAAGAGGATATTAGCTCCTCTCCATTTCAAAGCGAAGAAACAGCTTTTGGAGGTGTTGGATACCGTTCAGAGGCGGAACTGGTAGCCTTTATCAAAGATACATATAAACTTTTTGCCGCTTCAATGTTAGCAGGAACGGCAGGAGCATATACAGGGATTGGAATAGCTCCTCTAATTCATTCTATGTTTTGGGTCTTCTTTGGATTAGAACTATTGCTACTTTTCGGTATCTCATTTGTGAAAGATAAGACCCCTATAAATCTGATAGTTCTATTTGGATTTACCTTTGTGAGTGGTATGACACTTGGACCTATCTTGGCAAGATTTCTAAGCTTTCCGGGTGGTAGTGCAATAATTGCGAATGCTTTCGCGATGACAACTATTATTTTTGGTTTCCTAAGTATGTTTGCGATAAAAACTACTAGCGATTTTACATCGATGGGAAAACCGCTATTTATAGCCTTCTTAGTAGTCTTTGTAGCTTCAATTATCAATATCTTCTTAGGTAATCCTATTCTCCATATCGTAATCCAGGGGGTTGTAGTTATTCTATTTAGTTTCTTTATTATCTTTGACACTCAAAACATTATCCAAGGAAACTACGAAACTCCAATTGATGGAGCAATTGCTCTATATCTCGACTTCTTCAACCTCTTCACCGCTCTTCTCCAAATCTTTGGTATTTTAGGAGATGATGAATAGCCCATCTTCTGAGAACTCCTCGGGGGTTCGCCCCCTCTACCGCATTATAGATGCAAACCTCAACCGCCTTAAAGAGGGTATTAGGGTGGTTGAGGATATTTGTCGCTTCTATTTCGATGATAGAGAAATTGCTAAGAAACTAAAAGAATTGAGACATTCCGCCACTATTTCCGAATATAGACCACTTTTGGAAAATAGAGATATTTTGAATGATGTTTTAAAAAGTAGTTATGAATTTGAAAACTCCAAAAAAGAGATAAGAGATATTGTAATTGCCAATTTCAAACGAACCCAAGAGGCTTCACGAGTTTTAGAAGAGATATACAAACTGATAGATATTCGAAACTCCGAAAAGTTCAAGAAAATCCGCTACTCTCTCTACAACCTTGAAAAGGAAATATTAGTAAGACTTTTCTAAAAATTTGGTCTCTAATAGAGCTTCTACGATTGCCCTAAAAATAGGGACTGCTGTTTGCGAAGCAAAATAGCCTTCCTCTGGGTCTACAACGGTAACCCCGATAGTATATTTATGTTCTTTGTCATTTGCAAATCCGAAAAATGAGGAGTGATATTTGTCGAGGTATCCACCCCGTGATGCAATATGGGCTGTTCCTGTCTTTCCTCCAATTTCGAGACCAACTATATCAGTCCCCCGCCCTGTTCCCTCTTTTACTGTTCTAATCAGGATATGTTTCATCTTTCTGGCTGTTGCTGGTGAAATGACCTCGCTATTTTCTATCGTTGGGGTATCTCTAATAATATCTGAAAATATAGTTTCTCCCCGTTTCAGATATGCCACCCCTTTTGGAATTACAATTTTTCCCTCATTGTTGAATATATTAAAAGCTTTGAGCAGTTGCATGAAATTTACCAATATTCCATATCCATATGCAGTTGTTGCTCGATAGATATGGCTTCTAAGTTCGTGAATACTTCTAATTCTTCCTTTTATCTCTCTGCTTACCTCCAATCCGCTTCTAATTCCTAATCCAAACTTTTTCAATCCATTGTAATACTCTATCGGGTCGAAATCCTTAACCAGTTTCGCCATTCCTATATTGCTTGAATGGATAATTACCTCCTCTACTGGAACATTACCCATCGGGTGTTCATCTGTTATCTTCTTTCGACCTATCCAATATTTTCCATTTTCACAATCTATATGTTGTCCTCGTCTAATATGTTTGTGTTCTAAAAGTAGAGCATATACTATCGGTTTAATTACCGAACCCGGCTCAAAGATATATTCAACAGCATCTACATTTAGGTAGCTAATATCTTTTAGGGTTTTTCGAACAAATCTATTGCTGGTGGCGAGTGCCAATAGATTGCCTGTATCACTCTCCATTACAGCCCCAATTACTTCACGAGCATCTAATTTTTCTTTGTATTCAGATAGGATAAGTTCTATCCTCTTTTGGAGAGCCATATTGATTGTGAGATGAGTATCTGAGCCATCGCTCCTTACCATCTGTTCTAAATTTCCATTTCTAATAATTACTCCCCGAACATCTCTATTGCCTCTAAGGTATCCATCGTGGATAGGTTTCATATCGTCATTAAATCTCTTTTCAATCCCCTTGACCCCTTCAACTCTACTATATCTACCTTCGTGATACTCGTTGGTATATCCAATAAATGGGGTTAAGGTATCTCCGTAGGGGTATATCCTTTCAGCTCCACTCTCAACTACTGCAAGTCCTATATATCTATATACTCCATCGACATGGCGACCTACCAATATTCTTGATGCCGTTAATTCTCTACTAAGTTTTTTTAGCCCCTCATACTGTCTAAAATTTAGTTTTCTTGCGAGAATTACTATCCCTTTTCGTGAATTTATCTTTTTCAATATCTTCTCTTCTGGAATACCGCTATATATGGAGAACATTTTGGCAAATATCTTTTTATTATCCTCTGGAATATCGCGAGTATCTACGGTAGCGGTATATACCTTCTCTGTATATGCTACTGTGTAGCCGTCTGATGTGATAATAGAACCCCGTTTAGCCTTCTCTCTCTCTTTTATGATTATCTTGGATAGGTCTCGTTCTGATTGGGACACATATGTATATCTTATAAAGACCCCAAATAGAGCTAAGATAAAGACTAAGAAAATTGTGATTACTTTGGTTGATTGTTGAATCTGCATTATTCAATTTGTTTATTTTAATATTTAAGTTAGATATTATAACAACTTGATTTAAACGGGTTTTGAGATTGGATTTTCAGCATCTCTATATCCCACTCTTTCAAATATGGATATATAGCATCTATAAAAAATTTTT
>DTUW01000017.1 GCA_012963895.1 Campylobacterales bacterium
TAGAAATAGTTTTCTTTGGAGAGGGTGATAAAACTCATATGGTTTCCTATATATTGCTATGTGTTAAAATAGAAAATTGACATAAAATTATAGGAGTTACCAATTGTTAGAAACCAATCTAGAATATATCTATATCCTAATATCGATATTTTTAATAATAACCCCAATAGTTCTCAGAATACGATTGGGTATCAAATATTTCTTTCTATCCGTAGGTGTAATAATAGCGACAGTGATTACAACTTACCTTTTTCTATCTTGGAAACTCTCCAATTACACATCTAAACTATTTGAGTATGAAGATAAACATTTAGTAGTTCAAAGATTTATCGGTGAAATTGAAAAGAATGTAATAAACCTTACAAAACTTGCTAGATTGTATGTAGCCACTGAAAATAGTAAATATCTTGAAAGCTACTTCAAAGTGTTAGATATTAGAAACGGATATTTACCAACTCCTGAAAATTATAGCAAAAGATATTGGAACTCCTCTATTGATGAATTAGAGAAAACCGACCAGTCCAATTCTCTTCCTATTCGATATAGAATTGAAAGATTACCTTTTGATGAATTTGAAAAGAGTAAGCTACTGGAAAGCGAAAAAAACTTAGAGAAGTTGATAGATGTCCATTTAGAAGCATTTAATAGTTTAAAAGGGATTTTCAAAACCAAAAAAGGATATTTTATCCACAAAGAGAGTAACCGAGAATTTGCTACCAAAATACTCCATTCAAACAAATATATAGACCTTATGACCTCTGTGATAAATCCTATAAATGATGCAGTTGTCCATTTCAACAAAAGGATAGAGAATCAGATTAGAAGACATAGAGACAAAATAGAGAAATACAATCGATATATTAGTAGGTTGGCACTTTTCCAATTTCTATTTCTAATATTTCTCTCTATCTCAATCAGAATTAAAATATTGAGACCCGCAAATCAGTTGGTGAGGGCTATCAAAAATCTTAGAAAAAATATCAATGATGACACTCCTGTCAATATAAACATTAAAGATGAGATAGGGCTGGTAGCTTCTGAATTTGTGAAATTGAGAAATAGATTACAAGAAGAGATAAAAGAGAAAAGGGAGCAATATAGAGTATTGGAAGATTATATCAAATTGGTAGATGAGAATGTGATTACCTCATCAACAGATGTCAATGGGTATATCACAAAAGTATCACAAGCATTTATAGATATTAGTGGCTACTCAAAGTCCGAACTAATTAGCAGAAAACATGGGATATTGAGAAGTCCAAACATGAGTGATGAATTTTATATAGATTTATGGAAAACAATTTCAAATGGAAAGGTATGGAGAGGAGAGATAGAGAATATTCGCAAAGATGGAACTCCTTACTGGGTAAGAGCTACCATATATCCAAACTTCAACGATGAAGGTAATATCATCGGATATACATCTATCAGAGTAGATATTACAACTGAAAAGATGTATGAGAAACTATTAGATTTTGCAGGAGAAAATGAGAGAGCATTACAGCAATATATCAAATTAGTAGATGAGAATGTAATTAGTTCTCATATAGATTTAGAGGGCAATATAGTCTCTGTATCAAAAGCACTTATAGATATTAGTGGATACTCAGAAGATGAATTGATAGGGCAGAAAAACCAGATAGCTAGTAGTAATTTGAGTCAATCAGAATACAACCACATACTACATCATCTAATGCACCATAGAACTTGGAGAGGCGAAATTAGAAATATGAAAAAAGATGGTTCTCCTTATTGGACAAAAGTTGTTTTATATCAAAACCTAAACAAATATGGAGAAATTGTAGGATATACATCTATCGGAATAGATATTACAGATAAAAAACGGATAGAGGAGTTGAGCATTAAAGATGACCTGACTAAGCTATACAATAGAAGATATTTTCAAGTAGAGATAGTAAGGGCAATAAGAGAGATTAAAGAAACAGACCAATATATAACTCTCGCTTTAATAGATATAGATTATTTCCACCTATTCAATAGTGAATATGGACATATTCATGGGGATAATATCATCAAGGTAATAGGTAATGTGTTGAAAATGAAAAGTGATGGTAAAAAGTCCATTCCGTTTAGACTTAATGGAGAGGAGTTTGCAATTATTTATATATCCAAAAATGGAGCTGAAATCTTAGACTTTTTCAAAGATGTGAAGTCTGGTATAGACAACTTGAAAATTGAAAATAGAAAGAGTGATATATCAGACTATATCACAGTGTCGATAGGAGTATATGCTACAAAGTGGTTTAAAAATATTTCAGATGATGAGATATATCGTCAAGCTAATGCTCTTCTTGTAAAAGCAAAAGAAGAGGGTCGTAATCGTATTATTTCAAACATAAAACAGTAGAGAGTTGGTGCTATGAGTAATTTGAAAAAGATGACATATATATTAATCATATTTTTTGGTCTTTTTACCATCTCGCATGTGATTATTTACCAAGATTTTTCCAATTCTATGATTCAAGAGCAGATTGAAACCTTAGAGAAGAAAAATAGTAAATTGATAGATATAGTTCAAAGTTATCTCAATGAGAAAAAAGATGTTTTGAGAATGTTTATAAATAGAGAAGATGTGATAAAAGCATTTTTGGAGTTCAATAGTAGTTTTCACAATATCGGCAATGTTGATATAGAAAATATATCCAACTCACTTCCAAAATATCAAAACGGAAAGATACTCCAATATTTCTATATAGATAAAAGTGTTTTATATAGAGATAATAGATGGGAATTGCTATTTTCTGATGCAAATTTGGAATATGACCAAGTCCATAGCAGATACCATACCTATATTTACAACTGGAAAATTGATAACGGTATCTACGATGTTCTATTTGTGGATTTGGAAGGACATATCATCTATTCATCTATGAAAAATAGAGATTTTGGAACAAATATTAAAAATGGAATTTTTTCAAATTCAACATTAGGAGAGATTTTCAAACATTTCTCTAAATACAAAGAATCCAAAGAGGTGATATTTAGCGATTTCAGCCAATACAAACCCAGCAGAAATAAATGGATAGGTTTT
>DTUW01000018.1 GCA_012963895.1 Campylobacterales bacterium
CAATCTGCTTTTTTGATTTTGAGTTCAAATGGTGAAGCAAAAGAGAAACCATCAATAGATAAATCTTTTTGAGAATATTTTACCCCCTTTTTAGATATAAAATCTATTAGAGGCTCTTTGGTGTAATCGCTATCTATATCACAATAGATAAATTCATTACCTATATTTTCCCCTAAACTTGAATCTCTATTTGACCTAACTTTTTTAAATGTTAGGATACTCGTATCTACTGTTGCTCTTTTAAATACTCTTACTCCATTGAAATCTAAATAATTCAAAAATGGTGTATTAGAAAGTAGAAAATCCCTCAAATTCTTTCCATATTTGGCTCTTGTATATTTGTTTGAAGTGATAAAACTTAATACCCCACCTACTTTAAGTAACTGATACCCCTTTTCAAAGAAATAGACATAAATATCCGCCGTCCCATTATATGTTAGGTAGTGTTTTCCATTTCGATAAATTGGTGCCGATTTTGTTTTATTGATTCTTGCTATCTCATTTTTTAGCGGTTTTATCTTCTCCTGCCGAATATATGGCGGATTTCCGATAATGATATTAAAACTATCCTCCTGAAACATATAATTACTATCAAAAAATTGAGCTTGTGAGCTTGGACTGAACGGGTCGTAATCTATTATCTTGTTATCAAAATCTAAATTTAACTCCTTTTTTAACTCATTCTGAATTTTTATAAATCTCTCTCTTAGTTTGGCTTTTTCAGTTGAGAAAAAATACTCTTTTTTAATCTCTTTTAATTCCTTCTCTAATTCAAAATATCGCCCACTCGCTAACGATTCTTTCTTTTCTAATGGTAAAAGAGTATTTGCACAAACTATTTTGAACTCCATATTTGGCAAAGGTTCGATTTTGTCTTTATCTTCATCTACAAGCAACGATAAGAAAAATCTAAGTTTTGCAATCTCAACTGCTATTGGCTGAATATCAACTCCAAAAATAGAGTTTTGAATAATTGATAACTTTCTTATATAGTCGGGTGCTTTCCCTTTATGTCTCTTCTGAAAATCTCTACTTTGCAAGTTTAGCCACTCTTTTGCATCTATATCGATGAGGTTCAAAATCTCTACTATTTTATTCAATATACCCATTGGAAATGCACCACTCCCACAAGCTGGGTCTAAGATTTTCACAGAATTTAAAGCTCTCAATATATCAAGCTTATCCTCAAACTCTATTTGGCTATTTTTGTGGTAAAAAATTAAATCTTGTAATTTCTCCTCTTTGATATTGGTCTCTATCTTCAAATATTCCAAAATGGAATTGGATACCATAAACTCCACTATCTCTCTTGGAGTATAGAATGAGCCTGTCTCTTTTCTTGCACTCTCTTGTGTCTCTGGATTGATATAGCCTATCAGATTTTCGAAAACCATTCCCAAAAGCTCTGGGTCAAGCCCTATCTCATTGTCCAATGATGTATTTTCGTCTACTGTGAAATAGTATTTTTCCAATAATTTTATTAGTTTTCCTAAACTATTATCACTCACTTTTAGAGTATTCCAAGAGTCAGAATTGTAGTAATCCTCCTCGTATGGTTCAAAGAGACCTCCATTTAGAAATGGAATATTTTTATCACCTTTTTCTAACAGCCGACTATTCCTCTCTTCAATAGGCTTATTCAATATCTTAAAAAATAGCGGTTCAAGGGTGTTGTGATAGTAATCTTCTCTAAGCTTGAACTTATCCGACGAGATAACCCCCTTTTTTTCCAAAAACTTCAAAAATAGAACTCTACCAATTAGCCTTACTATAAAATCCTGCTTCTTCTGCCAACTATCTTTTGGATATTCCAAACTATTGACAAGCTCTTCAAAGATTTCAAATAGTTCATTGTAAAACCTTTTTTGTAGCAGTTCAATATCAAACACTTCTTGCCAATATTGGTAGAGCGATTCATAGCTATCTACATTTTCAGGTATTTTCATACTTTCCAAAATATCGAGATGACCACGATGAGGATTATCTATATCAATATCTCTCAAAATAGAGACTTTTCCAACCTTCTCACCACCTCTCCACTTCTGATTTTTGGTGTATGGCTGTCTTTGGGTATTTGATAGAGATAGTCTATTTCCATATTTGAAAAGAAGAACAATAGGGGTATATTCAAATGAACGGTTGAAAATTCTTGATATATTCGCTAATTCGGTTCTCGTTGGATTTTCTATATTTAGCTCTATTGCAAAGATAAGCAACCCCTCATATCTCTGAACTTTCAAATCACTATCCGATTTTTTCCCCTGAAAAATAGCATCATCGACCCCACCTACTATATAGGCTCTATCTATAATAGAGAGTTCTCTATATTCTCCAAATACTCCATTTACATCAATAGCATCTTCTGAAACTATATTTAGAGGAACTTTCAGATATTGGAACAAATCTATTGATGCTTCGTAAAACTCTTTCTGCTTGAAACTTTGGATAATTTCAACTATGTTCATCTTTTCCCCCTGTTCAACTAATTATCTCCCAAACTATCAAGTCGTAATTTTCTATATCAAACTCTTTACTAATAGTCTCATTTTTGTCCAATCTCTCAAAAGAGGTTTTAGAACCTCTCATAATTCCTTTTAGTAAATCTGTGGTCTTCTCTTTTTTTATCGGTGTCGCCCAAGCCTTTATCATTGATTGTAGCTTTTTTATAGCCTCTATATCTCCATTGTCTATCTCTCTTGGGAAGATATAGAGACGAATGATACTTCGCTTGGCTTCAATGATTTATCATTAGAACAATTTAGGCAAGATTTATTTGAAGAGCTTCAAAACAGGAGAGAATTTTATGAAAATATGTCAAAAGGTGTTTTTAGTGGTTTCAAACGGGGCAACTTGTCTCAAAAATCGGGGCTTGTTGCACTTTTAAAAAATAGGCTAAATTCCCAATATGAGTTGATATACATCGACAAAGAGGGGAAAAAGATATTTAAAAATGAAAAAGAGATTTTGCAATTTTTGTTTGAAAACAGAAATAACCAAAGAAGTGTGCCAAAAGAGATAGACAATGGAGATATAGAGGCTATAAAAAA
>DTUW01000019.1 GCA_012963895.1 Campylobacterales bacterium
TTATATCCCCAGTCCAATTTACAAAAGAGTGGTTATATACAATATTTACAGAGAGGTTAGGGGAATCTGTTCCTGCTTGAAAATTTCCAAAATAGTTTTGGTCTATATCGTCTAAATAGACCCAATACCCTTTGGTCTTGTTGAAAGTAAATAGGTTATAGGAATCTACTGGATTGAACCAATCACTATAATCCTTAGTCAAATCGATGAATTTCCAACTAAATGAACCTCCATCGGCATCTTCTGAGGTGGTAAGTATCTTTTTTGCTTTATATCCTGTTAGTCTTTGGAGACTAACAACTGGGTTGTCAAAGTCGCGAGTTATTCCACCAGAATAGAGGCGGTTGTTTTGCAAATCTCCAATAGAGTAAGGAATATGGGACATTTTTGAAACAGAGACAACAACATCTTGCATCTTGATAGTTCCAACATCTTTTGGAGCAGTTTCTAGGTAGTGGTCTTGTTGAGGTTTGAAATCAACTAGTGTAAATGCTCCGGCAATTGTAAAAGAGCGATTATCATGAACCACAAAGAAATTTGGAATTAGAGAGGAGTTTATTTCATAAAAATATTTATACATACCTTCCGCAAATGATGCGAGACTTTTATAAAATTCATCGTCGTCTTGTGTCTGGTTTCCATCATACACCGAGAGACAGACATTTACATCATAATTTTGCCAAGCAAGAGAGACATTAAGTCCGTATGATGAAACAAACTCATCTTGATATAGAGGGTGTTTTTGAATCTCCTTAGTCAAATTACACTCATCCATAAATCCAAATGAGAGATGAACTATCTCGCCAGTAAGAGTTTCTAAAAAATATTCCATAATATTATCTCGTGTAATTTGCTTACCATCACCCCAGTTATCCCCTCTTAGGTAGAGTTGTATAGTAACACTTCCATCAACCGCAACAAGAGAATTGGCTAAATTATCGATAGAATAGACTTTCTTTATCACCCCATCGCTAGTAATTGTAGTATTGGTCTCTGGGTCTGTAATTAGTTCAAGCCTAGAAACATTACTATCCGATTGTTCCAAATAGAAATCTTTGTAATTTATATCATTTGTAGCAATAGCCAGATAGTCATTAGTTCCATTTGCTTCAAAATATTTTGAATTGTCATTTATTACCTTTGCTATATCTTCTCCTGTAATTTGAGAAGATGAGAGATGGAAAGTTTCGTAAATACCGCCTTTCGAATTTCGAACTACCAAATTGGCACCAGTTGAAGCATTTCTATTTACTCTATATCTCTTATAGAAAATTCCATCTTGAATAGAAAAATCATATTTAGAGTTAGCTATTAGCAAAGTATCAAAAGTCCCATTCATATCAACATCAATAGGTAGAGCTTTTAAAGTTGAGTGGGCTTTTTCAATATTTTCAGCAAACTTGGTAATAGTATTCCCAATCTCTGCACTTACAACACTTTTATTAGCATCTCCAATAGATATATATATCTTTCCTAGATTTCCCAAAACGGTATTGGTGTCATATACATCATATCCTCCCGGAACCTCAAAGGCTAATACATGTTCTCCATATAGAGACTCAACATAGGTATTATTTATATCAGCCCCTAACACCATATTTCTACCGAGAGATGGAATATATAGAGGCTTTCCTGTTAAAGATGTAGCGGTAACTATCGAACTATCATCACCACCACTAGCCGAATCTGCTCCATTGTCGGCAATTCTAAATTTCTGATTTCCAAGTAATACCATTTTATGAGTTGAATCGTTCATTTCATAGGCGATTATCTTGAAATCGTTTGAAAGTGTTCCGAATGCTCTGCCATAATAGAGTTTCTTATTCAACTGCTGAATGACAAGATGTAGGGCATGTTCTGCATCTTCATCTGAACCAGATATTTTGTATCCAGATTGAAATCTCAATACATCTCTACCCTCTTCATCAGCAATGGAAATATCTACATTTGAGTTTGAATTCATATTCATCTCAACAATCATACCTGTTACACTATTATCAAACATATATCCATTATTAAATGACAACATATTCCAATCGTCTGGAACTAATTCCGATATGTCATAGTCAGACATAGAGATATTTCCATCTCCAAATATCAACCCAGAATCGTTAGTATCGTCTTCTGGTGTAAATAGAATCCAATACCCTTTACCCTTCTCGAACTTATCAAAATCAGCTACGAACACTTTCCCATCTTTGTAGATATATGAATCCCAACTTTTTCGAGCAGGGTTGTAGTGGTATATTTCCAACTTGTCCCCACTATATATAGTATCGTGGTTTCTTGCATGTAGATAGCTGTTTCTGTTTCCTGTGTAATAGCCTGAATTGTTTTTCAAATTTCTATCAAATACATACTCTATTGATAGGTTTTCCTCTTTCACATCTGAACTATTTTGAATATATACAGCTTCTAATTTCTGAGGGTTTGTATAAACAGCAGAAATATCGAAAGTACCTCGATAAATATCGTGATTTAGCTGTATATAAAACTCTTCTCCTTCATAGTCTGATTGGTATTGAATCCTAATATCTGGGGTGGTGTTTCCATCTCCATTATCTACATATACATACATCACTGGGTGAGTTGCTGTTCCGTCATAGGTATGTCCCTCGCTGGACACATACATATTTGCATAGTTGAATTCACGAGCTGATGAATAGTCTATTACTCTAAATGAAACGATGGTATTATTATTGTCATCTGCATAAACTATACTAGATACATTATCATCTATTCTCTCTGTTACATTTTTGTCAAACTTTGAAGTATTAATATCATCACTACCAACACCATATATACTCTCTGTAAATCCTCCACTCACTCCAATAAATTTCCAACTATTTGCGGGAAGTCGAATGCTAGTAAAATTGGAGGCGGAGAGAGAGAAAGAGAAAATTACAAGTAGAAAATATCTCATCTTACCCCTCCCCTATATTGCTATTTTTTCTCGACCTTTCGAACTCGAAGATTTAGCTCATTCAGTTGCTCTCTATCAACTTCACTAGGTGCAGAAGTTAGCAGACATTGAGCCCGTTGA
>DTUW01000020.1 GCA_012963895.1 Campylobacterales bacterium
AGTGTCCCTTGGCAACAACTCGGATAATTTTGAGATTGAAGATAGCAAATTTTATTAGTTGCCAAAAAACACAGGTTCTCATAATTTTCATAAAAGTTCCTGGTTTCATCCAAGCATTGGCCAATTGAGTATATGGTCTGTATTTCATTTCTTACTCCTTATTTAATCTTAATCTGGAATTAGCCACCAGAAAGGTAGCCCTCTCATTTTGTAGATAAACATATGGTGCAGTAGTGCTTTTAGCCAGTGTCCAGCTAATCCTTGGTCTCCAAAGGTTACATCCATATCTCGACCATATTCCCACTTCTCATAGTTAGGAACAACTGGATACATTGCAATAACGGCTGCATTTCCTTTGGTCATAGATTTCCCCATAGATGCTACACAAGCAGCCCCAAAGTTAGCCATAGATGCGGTATGGGTAGGTTTATCAGATTTCCCTTGTATCATATCAACTATACTAAGTGCTACCGCATGTCCAATAATACCTGCTGCCATACCTGTTCGTGGAGGGGTTGCAACGATAGGAGTTCCATCAGGAGATTTAGCAGGTTTTGAAATTGGGTGAGGTGGTGCGAAAGCAATTCCAGCTGCAAATAGATTTGGATATTTTGGATTTTGGTAAGTTTTAGGCCAATCCTCAGCTTTCCAGTTGTCGAAACCTCTTCCAGCTGACTCATAGTCGGCATCAACTTTTAACATTCCATTTGGAGCGCACAATTCACCTGTAATATCGTTACCATCTTTGTCTATATACTTGATTGGAACTCCTGCAAACATTGGGATAAGCATCGCAAAATCGAACTCTTCTACCCTCTCTTCGGAAGATTCGATTGTCTTATAGTAAGCTTTCCCCTCTTCAACTCTTGTTACATGAGCCCCTGTAATCCATCGGAAACCTTTTTCCATAAATGAAGATTCGGCGAATATCTTTCCAGAAGCATAATATCCACCTTTCTTCACAACCATTCCACCAACACCGAAATCACCCAATGCCTGTTCATTGGATATCCAAGTGATTTCAGCTTTATCTAATAGTCCTCTCTCTTCAAGGTCGAAAGCTATATTGTGGATATACTCAAAGGCTGCACCTTGACATGTAGCCATTCCGTGACCTGTTCCGATAAGCATTCGAACAGTTTCACCCTGTTCCATTCTCTTGACCATTTCGAGATATTTCTCTCCTGCCTCTTTTGCATGGATAGGAGTACAAATTGAAACGGTATGACCTCCTTGGTCTGGTCCCAATCCCGGTGTAGCCTCATAGTTCAATTTTGGACCAGTGGCATTGATGAGGTAGTCATACTCAACTTTCTCCTCACCTTTACCTTCTAATAGTTCAACCATTACATAATTGTCATCAGGGTAGATAGAACGAGCAAATCCATTGATATAGGTAATACCCATTCTCTTATATACAGGAGCTAACTCAAATTGAGTCTCCTCTACATCCATTTTAGCCACTCCAACCCATACGAAAGATGGAATATATCCAAACTTCTTATTTGGAGTAACTACAACTACTTCATGTTCTTTGCCCAGGTGTCTTCTCAGATTCAATGCTGCCGTTTGTCCAGCAAAACCTGAGCCTAATACAACTACTTTTGCCATTTACAAACCTTCTAACTTAGGATTTATTACATTTCCTAATGTTTGCTAAGTTTATTTGGTTTCGGCTTAATTTTCTATTAAAAGGAGAGGGGTATAATCTCGGAAAATAGGAGCTTGAATTATGGTGAGAATTCTGTTAGCAACTATCGCACTACTCGCTATTTTGGTTGGGTTGCTTTACTCTAATCGTATTACTAAAAAACACTTCTATACTCTACTAATTTTACTCTCTATTTTTGGAGCTATATCTATATACATAGAACATCAGAACAATATATATAGAGATTTTGTAGTTCGCCTAAAAATGGAGTTTGAACAGGAGAAAAATATTAGTTGTGGTGAATATATTGTAAATAGGGGATATTTCAATTTGACATCTAATAGCTTTGTAGCAAAAGAAGAGAGTCCATATCGTGGAGCAATTATTCCATTTGAAAAATGTAGATTAGAAAAGCAGGAGAGATAATGAGACACTTTATTACCACCAACGATTTTAGCAATAGTGAAATTTTGGAGATTTTCCAACGAGCGAAGCAGTTTCTAAATCATGAAGAGAAAGGGAATGAACTTAGCGGAAAAACAGCTATGACCCTCTTTTTTGAAAACTCCACTAGAACTAAAAGCTCTTTTGAGATGGCTCTCAATCGGTTAGGAGCTACCACTATTCATCTCGATATTTCTAAGAGTTCTACAAGCAAAGGAGAGACCCTATTAGATACCGCATATAATCTAAATTCGATAGGAGCTGACATTTTCATTATTCGCCATAGTGATGCTGGTGTTCCATACAAATTAGCCCAAAACCTTTCCAATAGAAGTAGTGTGATAAATGGTGGAGATGGAGCATTTGCCCACCCTACCCAAGCTATGTTAGACCTATTCACCATCACCCAATATTTTCCAAACCCAGAAGGTAAGAAAATTGCAATAGTTGGAGATATTCGCAATTCAAGGGTTGCAAATAGCAATATCAAACTCCTATCCCGATTCGGTTTAGAAATCATATTAGTAGCTCCTCCTCACTTTCTACCTAAAACCAATTTGAGATACTCCTACTCTTTAAGAGATGTTATCGATGAGGTTGATATTGTAATGAGCCTCAGAACTCAGACAGAACGACATAGCCAAGCCACCTATGCATCTCTAAAAGATTATGCTAAGGATTTCTGTATCACCAAAGAGCTATTAGGAAATAGAGATATTATTCTAATGCACCCGGGACCTGTCCATAGAAATATAGATATTGCTGATGAGGTGATGAATGACCCTCGAACCAAAATTTTGGAACAGGTAAAAAATGGGGTAGCCATTCGAATGGCTATATTGGAATATATTTCAAAATATTGACATTGTAAAACAAAATGTATATAATTCCGCCTGAAATTTGACGGGGTGTAGCTCAGTATGGTTAGAGTGCTTG
>DTUW01000021.1 GCA_012963895.1 Campylobacterales bacterium
AGTCGATATAGTTCCTGTTTTGGTAGCTATATTCCAATACTATATCGATAGAGACATCTTGGGGGGTAGTCCGTTCAAACTCCAAAATACCTATAATAGTGGAGAATGTAAGATTTTCGATATATATTCTCATCTGTTCTCTTTTAGAAAATTGAAGAGAATCTCACTAATCCCAAATCCACCGGCGGTAGATTTGCTAATCTGTTCTCTAAACATGGATTGATATATCTTGTCCCCTGCATCTTTTCCAAACAGCTCATTACTATCTTTCATAGAGACATCTAAAAGGGTTTTGATGATAAGAGATTCAAACTCATCGGTCTTCTCTTTCAATTTTCTATCGTTGAGCTTTTGTAGTTTCTCGCTATCTATCTTCTGTTGTTGTTGAAGTTTGAGAAGTGCCAAATCACTTCCATACAAATTATCCATTTTTACCTCCTAAATAATTTCTAAATCGGCTTGAATAGCTCCCGCCTCTTTCATAGTCTGGATAATAGAGATAATATCCTGCGGTTTAGCTCCCAACTTTTTGAGTGAGCGGGTGATATTTGCGATATTGTTTTGGTTCTTTCTGGTCAAAATTCGACCATTGCTATCAATAGCCACATCATTATCCAATCTGGTTATTGTTCCTCCATTTTGTGGAAGATATTGAACAGGATTTACTTTTATAGTAATTTTTCCGTGAGTAATTACTATCGGCGATACTTCAATATCTACCCCTGATACAATTGTGCCGGTTCTTTCGTTGATAACTATCTTACTCTTAGTTTTATAATTTATATCTATATTCTCAACTGTTGCAAGAAATTGAATCATGCTCATACTCTCTGGCTTATTGAGATTTACCGTCTTTGGGTCGATAGCAGTAGCTACCTTGTTTCCAAAGTATCTATTTATAGCCTTTTCGGCAGATATGGCATTGGAAAAACTAGGTTCTTTTAAGGAGAGCTTTATCCTCTCTTGTGAATAGAGGTCATATGGTATCTCTCTCTCCACAACAGCTCCATTTGGAATCTGTCCAGCAGTTACATGGGTTGGAGTTCCTCCTCGTCCAGAGATACCCCCAACACTAATTGGACCCTGAGCAAGAGCATATATCACTCCATCGACCCCTTTTAAAGGAGTCATAATTAGAGTTCCCCCCTCCAATGATTTGGCATCTCCTATCGAGGAGACAACTACCGATATTTTATCCCCCTGTCTTGTAAATGGTGGTAGCTTTGCAGTTACCATAACAGAAGCCACATTTTTTGATTTGATACTTGCAGGGTCTATCTTCACATTCATCAATTGAAGCATATTGGAGATAGATTGGTATGTGTAGAAAGATGATGAACTATCCCCAGTTCCATTCAATCCAACAACCAAACCGTATCCTATCAATTGGTTATCTCGAACTCCTACAAACTCTGAAATTTCGCCTATTGTTGCCGATATTAGAGAGTATGAAAGTAAGCAATATATTACAATTCTTTTCAAATTTTCCCCCGATTTCTCAAAATATTTCCTAATATATCTATTTCTATTATAACAAGTAAGGAACTGAATGAAATATATCTTTATCCCTCTCTTTCTCTCTCTCTTTTTGGTAGCCAATGATGATATAGAGAAGATACAAGAGGAACTGGATTCTATATCCCAAACCCTCTCTAATGATGTCAATATCTGGAAAAGTTACACCAACTATAATCTATACCTCGACCTAAAACACAAGTTGGACGAAATAGATTCAAAAATTGAGAGCGGAGATAGTTCCAAAACCCTTCTGAATTCCAAAGATATTCTAAAAAAGCAACTCCAAATATTTGGAGACCTTCAATCCCCTTTTGATAAGTTGGTTGAACTACCTAAATTGGAACAGCCTAAGAAGATAAACAATCCCTTTGATATTTTTACCTCCTTTTCCCATATGAATCAGAACTTGAAACATCTTCAAGAGTATCTAAGTCGTATCGATGAGGTTGAAAGAGTTTTAGAGCTGTTGAAGAGAAAAAGAGAATTGATGGTTGCCCTATCTCAAATCTCAACCTCATCGATACAGGGAAAAATAGAGGCAGTTGATAGAGATATTGAGGTATTTGAAAATCTCCTATCAAGTATCAAAAATACAGCAGAGATATATAGAAACCGAATAGATGAAGTAAATTCAGAGATAGAGAGGGAAATATTAGCCCATATTGCAAATCTGCTACATATTGCGGTAACGATACTAATTATTATCGCAATCTCCTTTGGATTGAAATATTTGAGTTCAAGATATTTAGAAGATAACCAAAGAGTGTATATGGTGAATAAGGCGATAAACCTTCTAACTATTTCGATAACAGGGATAATTATCGCCTTTATTTATGTAGATAATATTGAGTATTTGGTAACTATCTTAGGATTTGCTTCTGCTGGTCTTGCGATTGCAATGAAAGATGGATTTATGTCGATGTTCGCCTGGTTTGTCATTATTTTCGGAGGTTCGATAAAGGTTGGAGATAGAATCAAGGTGGTTATGAATGGTGCTGAGTATGTAGGAGATGTTTTGGATATTTCATTTCTCAGAATTACCCTCCAAGAAGATGTAACTCTAACAACTTTTGAAGTCAATAGAAGGGCGGGGAGGATAATATTTGTCCCAAATAACTATATTTTTACCAATCTGATAGCCAACTACTCTCACCAGACTTTAAGAACTGTTTGGGACGGGATAGATATAGTGATTACTTTCGATTCCAACCATAAAAAAGCGATGCATATCATGAAAGAGATAGCTAAGACCTACTCGCAAGGATATACCGATATGACTAGAAAGCAGTTGAACAGATTGAGAGATAGATACAATTTGAGGAATACCAATGTTGAGCCTCGAATGTTCTCATTTATTAGCGAATACGGGATAAAACTTAGTGTCTGGTATTTGACCAATGCATATGCTACTCTAAATCTCCGTTCCAATATCTCATCTAAAATAGTAGAT
>DTUW01000022.1:0-1575 GCA_012963895.1 Campylobacterales bacterium
TTATATCCCCAGTCCAATTTACAAAAGAGTGGTTATATACAATATTTACAGAGAGATTAGGGGAATCTGTTCCTGCTTGAAAATTTCCAAAATAGTTTTGGTCTATGTCTTCTAATAGAACCCAATACCCTTTGGTTTTATCGAAAGTAAATAGATTATAAGAATCTGCTGGATTGAACCAGTTGCTATAATCCTTAGTCAAGTCGATGAATTTCCAACTAAATGAATCCCCATCGGCATCTTCTGAGGTGGTAAGTATCTTTTTTGCTTTATATCCCGTTAGTCTTTGAAGAAGAACAATAGGATTGTCCAAATCGCGAGTAATTCCACCCGGATATATTCCATTGCTCTCCAAATTTGAAAAGGAGTATGGAATATAGGACATGTTGGATTCTTTGGAAACAACCTCATCTAATGAACTAGTTGAATCATTGAGTTCCAAATAGTGATAGCTATTTGCATATATATAATTTACACTAAATGTTCCCGTAAAATAGATACTACCATTATCACTACTTGCCCGCATCTCTAAAAGAGTTGTATTGATTTCATTGAAATATTTATTCATACCCTCAGCCACTGCACTAAAAAATCTATCGGGTCTATTGTTATCGTAGGTCTGATTTACTTCTAAAAATGGAATACATACATCAACATAACTAGTTCCACCTGAGTACCTCCAATCCAGGGCAACAGTCATACCATCATGCGAAGTAAAGGAGTAGAGACCATTGTTTGCAATATCATTAGATGAGTTACATTCGGTTAGCATTCCAAATTTTAGATATAAACTATCACCAGCAAGAGTAGATAGAGATAGTGTAACATCGTGGCTATTTCTGATTTTGTCATCTTTGTAGTTTTCAGGTCGAATATATGTGGCTACCCTACCACTACTATTCATATCAACTTTTGTTTTTACCAAATCATCAACTGTATATATAGAGGATATAGTTCCTGAACTATTCACATCAATATAGTCGGTTGTCAATTCCAATCTGGTATCGTTGCTATCTACCTGCTCTAAATAGAAGTTTTTATATTTACTATTATTTGTAGCTACAAATAGATACCCATCTGTCCCATTTGCATCAAAGTAACTAGAACTGCTATTTATAACATTTGCTATCTCTCTCCCTGTAAGTTGAGAAGAGGAGAGGTGGATAGTTTCGTAGGTGCTTCCATTGGTATCTCTAATAGCTATATTTGCACCATTGGAAGCATTTCTATGGACTTTATAGGTCTTTACAAATATCCCATCTTCAACAGAAAAATCATAGGTAGAGTTTGCTATCAAAATAGTATCTGCTATTTTGTCCATATCAACATCGATAGGATATGCCGATAGGGTAGAGTGGGCATTAGCTATGTTTGTGGCGAAATCAGATGGAGAACTGCCTACACTAGCACTCACTACATTTGAACCACTATCTCCAAGTGATATTAAAACTTTTCCAAGATGACCAAACAGATTGGTTGTAGTAAATGTATTGGAGTTCATAGGTAATTTTATTCCCAATATATGCTCTCCATAAATAGATGCTACATATGTTTGATTGACATCTCCACTACTCA
>DTUW01000022.1:1585-2961 GCA_012963895.1 Campylobacterales bacterium
TCCCGAGAGAAGGAATATAGAGAGACTGACCAGTCAGAGATTGAACATTTTGGATAGTGTTTGCATTGTCGGCAATCTCAAATCTCTTATTAGAAAGAATTACCATTCTAGCAGTTGAATCTACAACCTGATAGGCTCTAATATGGAAATCTTTGGAGAGTAATCCTGTATTTTGAGCATAATATATTTTCTTATTGAATTGCTGAACAACCATTGGGACATATGAGGCATTATATACTCTATAACTTGATTGGTATGTGTATATATCTTTTTCCTCACTATCTGCAATAGAAAAATTTACTTTGGCACTTGGAGGAGTTTTGAAGGTGATAATAACTCCTGCTACTGCTGTCCAGTTCAACATGTCATTATTAAATGACAACATATTCCAATCATCTGGAACTATTTCAGATGGATTGTAATCGGATATAGAGATATTGCCATCTCCAAATATCAATCCCGCATCGTTTGTATTGTCTTCTGGTGTAAATAGAACCCAATACCCTTTACCTTTCTCGAACTTGTCGAAATCAGCTACGAACACTTTTCCATCTTTATATATATACGAATCCCAACTTTTTCTAACAGGGTTGTAGTGATATATTTCCAATTTGTCTCCACTTCTTAGGGAATCGTGGTTTTGGCTATATTGCCAACCATTTTTTATCCCAAAATAGTAACCATCAATATTTGTGATATTTCTATCAAATACATACTCTATCGATAGGTTCTCATCTTTCAATGAAGAGGAGTCAAAGACCTTTTCAAGATTTTGCGGGTTTGTGTAAATAGCCAAAGATGAAAAAGTTCCACGATATATAGAGTGGTTCAAATCTATATAGAAACTTTCTCCCTCATAGTCTGATTGGTATTGAATTCTAATATCTGGGGTTGTATCTCCATTCCCCTTATCGATATATGCATACATCACTGGACGAGTAGCTGTCCTATCGTAACTATGTCCTGCACTTGAAATATACATTCTCGCAGGGCTAAACTCCACATAAGGATATTTGTCTATTACTCTAAATAGCACTAAGTCCCCGCTACCATCGTTATATACAACAGTAGAACTATTGTTATCTACTGTTTCTAAACCATTTTTATCATATGTTGATGTATCTACTGAATAGCTGTCTTGCTCTGTAAATCCTCCACTCACTCCAATAAATCTCCAACTATTTGCAGGAAGTCGGATATCGATGAGGTTGGAGGCGGAGAGAGAAAAAGAGAAAATTACAAGTAGTAAATATCTCATCTTACCCCCCTGTATTGCTTATTTTTTCTCTACTTTTCGAACTCGAAGATTTAGCTCATTCAATTGCTCTCTATCAACTTCACTAGGTGCAGAAGTTAGCAGACATTGAGCCCGTTGA
>DTUW01000023.1:0-3644 GCA_012963895.1 Campylobacterales bacterium
AAATTGATAAACTCTTTTCGAATATCCATTAAATTCTCGTCCTAATTTGGTATTTCTTATATTATATAGAAATGGAGTATTTTAGTGTTGGTCGTAATTGAAAAGATGTTCCATATCTGGACCTTCGGCAGAGAGATGCCGATAGACCAAGTTTGGAAAGAGACGAGAACAGAATGGACTCAACTCCAAAGGGACTTGGTAAATCTCTTTAAATACATGGATATATTGGGTGTAGTTTGCTAACTTCTCTTTTTCTGAGTCTGGTAAATTCTTTACCTTCATTACAAAAAATTTATTGGTATAGTCTTTGCTGTATGAGACATTTACTATTTTGTTGTGGAGTGGAATATCATCGAAAGTAACAGGACCTCCGTCCAAGTTTGAAACATGGAAATGGGTCAAATAGTGGTGGTGGTCTTTGAAATATTTCAAATCAAACGAGAGAGTATCGAATATCTCTTTCAAATCCACCAAAACCCTAATATTTTTCAGATGTTTAGCACTTTTTAGAAGTTCGATAGCTTCAACATAGTTATTTAGATAGTCTCGAATATGGGAACTTGTAGGGACTATATGAACCTCTACCTCTCCACCAGAAAACTTATCTATCTGTTCAAGGAGGGAGATAAATACCTCATCGGCTACCTCTCTATCTACTCCGTCCAGTCTTAGAAAATCTGCATAGTCCAGACTTAGATGGCTAACTCCAAATAGCTTAGAATAGTCGATATATCTTTTAACTCTATCTAAAAATTTTTGGCGGAGTTTTTCAGAAGTGAATAGGGAGCCTTGAAATTTATCAATATCGGCAAATATATTATGGATACCTGATATATTTACCTGTTCGTCTAATATCTCTTGTTTGAGAGATAGTAAATCCTTTTCTGGTATTTCACTTTTGCCAAAGATATTGAATAGTGAAAGTTCTATTGCTGAAACATATAGAGAGTTGGAAACTAGCAAAATCAAGCCGTGAAAATCCTCATATCCATCTAGCCAAATGATATTGGAAACTGACCTCTGGATTTTGAGAGCATTTTCTTTCTGTTTGAGGTATTCAGGAGTCATAATTTAAAGTAGAAGAAAATGGCTCCGAATGCTGGATTCGAACCAGCGACCAAGTGGTTAACAGCCACCTACTCTACCACTGAGCTAATTCGGAATGCCATTCAAAATTTTCAAGTGGAATTTTATTGATAAACCCTTAAATTATCCTTAAACTATTCGAGGAACTACAAAAGAGCTATCTTGATATTTTGGAGAGTTTTCTACTACCGATTTACCAATATTTTTATCCACTTCTATATTGTCATCTCTTAGGTGGGAATAGGTATCTCTCATTGAAAACTTATCCGGCAGACCATCAGTATCTAACTGATTCAAATTCTCAACGAAATTGAGGATATTTGATAGCTCCTCTTTTATCTCCTCTCTCTTTTCAGGTGCTACCTTCAAATGAGACAACTCTTCCAATTTGCTTAGCAACTTATCATCTATTACCATATTTGCTCCTTGTCTATATTTTCCAATATTCTACCATTCCGATAGTAGTTCATCGGTATATATTGCAAATCCAACAGAGTGGTTATTCTCAATCGAATAGTTTCCGCCCCTCGATATGGTTCTATTTCCCTTGATAAATCGGAAAATCAGATTATCGTAATAGTCCATTTTGGAATAGTAGAGGGGAGCTATTTTTATATCTCTCCACTGGATAGTTTTCACAATTTGCCTTATCTTTTCGACCTCATCAACTATCTCATTTGGAACTATTGAAATAACTCTATCTATCTCCTCTACATTTTCCAGATATAGGAGCCGATTCAACCACTCTATATCCAGAGATAGAATTTTCCCTATTTCGATATTTTTAAATACTTCTATCGGTATATCCAGATATTGGGATATTTTTTTAGGAATTGCCACATTGGAGATTTGGAGGGTTGGGAAAAAGTTGAGCTGTTTGAAGATAGCAATATTGAGATTGAGAACCTCTCCTAAATCTCCACCTCCAATAATTTCTGCACCTATCTGATACTGTTCAACAGAGGGGTAGCGGTAGATAGGTTGGATATAGAACCATCTACTATTTTGGCTATTTTTTCCAATCCGTTTAAGTAGTATTTTTACTATATCAATAGTGTTATCGGCTCGTAAATTCATCAGATTATTACTCTTATCCGTCAAATGGATTAGTTGCTGATGAGGTAGAGAGGAGATTTGGTGGTAGGAAAACAGGGGGGTTACCATCTCCTGAAAACTATTTTTATAGAAGAGTTGAGAGGCGATATTCTCTATCTCTCGTTTTCTCTTAGCCACCTCTCCAAAATAGATTTTTCCCCCTTCTGGAATTTGATGTTCAAACACTATCTAAGTCCTTCAATATAGTAAGTAATTTAGGAAAGATATTACCTCTTTTTCAAAGAGATAGACAATGAAAAGAGAGAGAGCGAGAAAAGGGATAAATGGCATCTCTCGCTGTTTAGTTAGCAAAATTACAGGGATTGCCAAAATTGAGGAGAGAAAAATAGCGAATGTTCCTGTCCAAATTCCTAATATAGCTCCAATTGTTCCAGCTACCATAATATCCCCCTCTCCCATTGCCTCTTTTCCTACGAAAAAAGAGACATAGAATCGCAGAAAAGAGAAAGCCCCTCCAAAGATTAGGCTATTTTGAAGAGTTTCAAAAATCAGATTCAAATCGAGAGGGTGAATAATTGCAAGAGTTAAAGCCAATAGATTTAGACTATCGGGAACTGCTCTATATTCCAAATCGATTACTGCCAATGTTAAGAGAGTTGAAAAGAGAGAGACCATTATTAAAAATTGAGATGTAAATCCCAATTTTAGATATAGGACTACAAATATAGCCCCTGTTAAACTCTCCACTATTGGATAGCGAACCGATATTTTAGAGTTGCAAAACCCACACCGCCCTTGAAGGAATAGCCAAGAGAGAACTGGGATATTGTGCCAAAATCTCAATTTCACTCCACATTTTGGGCAGTGGGACGATGGAAAAACTACCGATTCCCCTTTTGGAACTCGGTGAATAACTACATTGAGAAATGAACCGATAGCTAAACCCAAGAGTAGAATAAATAGAATATCCAAACTCAATTATTACCCCTAATAATTTTTGCTTCTCCATCTATCAAGGTAACTCTGAAATTATCAGCTTCTGAGTTTTTGACAACTCTGATTTTTGCTCTATCTATCTCCTGAATTCTATCTCCGTGATTGAGTATATATACTTTACCTCTTTCCATCTCTATATTTTGTTTTGCATGAATTTCATCGGTTTGGCTACCTATTTCTATATCCGATTCTTTGGGTTCGCCACTCTCATTGGAAATATTTTCCTCCTCTGGACTTTCGACACTACCAGAACCATTGGTATCTATCGTTACCTCAACACTATCTGAATCACCAGAAGAACCGCTACAACCTATTAGAGAAAGTAGGTATATTGTCAATAGTATATATCTCATCTTAAAACTCCAATTTTTCAAAACTCTAATTTTCCATTGAGTGAGAAAGTAACTTCTATATCTATCGAATTATCTTGTTTGCGAATAATCCGAACTTGTGCATCTGTCCCTTTCTCAAAGTCAATTTTTGGAAAATATATTTTTTCTTCATCT
>DTUW01000023.1:3744-11487 GCA_012963895.1 Campylobacterales bacterium
TGTGATATTGGTCTCTTGTGTAATATTAGTTTCACTTGTAATATTCATCTCTTGTGAAGTATTCAGCTCGGAACTATTTTCGTCTATCTCTTCTGCGACTTGTGAAGTTTGGAACTGGACAAATTTGGTAACTACTTTGCTACTATTTCCAACCTTATCGATAGCGACAGCCTTGATTGTAGTTGTCTTATAGATGGAGAAAGGACTACTATATTCCAGCGAATTGCGATTAGGTGTAGCTCCATCGAGAGAGTAAAAGATGGTGCTATTAGGGTCGTCGGTTGTAATTGAGATAGAGGCGATACTATCGAGAGAGACCCAATTCACTTGGATAGTTGGCTCTGTTGGAGGGGTGGTGTCTTTATAGAAAGAGATACTATTTACACTCGAATTGAATTCCCCATTAAATGCTACCACTGAAAGGGTATGCCAACCATCTTCTAAATTGGAAACATCAACCCCTTTGGATAGGTTGCTCTCGTGAGAATAGTTTCCATTATCTATTTTGTAATAGTAGATAGGTTCAGCCCCACCATTTACAATCGTTACCCCTATCTCTTGAACTGAGCCATTTATACTACTATTGTCATCAATCGATAAAACAACCCCTATTGCATTTGCTCCATTTGCTCCGTTGATGTCATATCTCGCCCTAATCTCTCCTATCTCTGAGTGGTTACCAACTTTGTCATATGCTATATATTTGAATATCTTCTCATTAGTCGAAAGATGTAAGGTGATATTTCCATCTTTTGAAAGTTGTAGAGAGTTTCTATTAGGAGTATCTCCGTTGGTGGTATAGTAGATAGCCACCTCATCGGGGGTTTCGTTTTCAATAGTCGAGAGGGATATTTCTAATTGGTTATTCACACAAACATAGACCCCATCAACAATAGGGCAGTCTTCTGAAAACTTAGGTTGTCCAAACTTAGGAGCTACCTCATCAATCACAATAGTTTTTACTCCAATAGGAGAGCTATTATTAGCCTCATCGACTGCTATATATTTTAGGATTGTGGAAGAGGAGACCAAAATATCTCCTGTTGAAGATGTGTAAATATTTGGAGTTTTCCCCTCCTTTTCCCAATAGACCTTAGGGGTAGGGGTGTAGTTATCAGAAGATGAGAAGTGAAATTTTTGAGGTAGAGGATAGATATATTTCCCTTGATAGTATGCTGAACTATTGCTATCCAACTCTCCGTTACCATCAAATATCTTAGGAGTGGTTGGAGGAACTCTATCAATTGAGATATTCAATTCAGCCACTGAACCGATATTTCCAAGAGCATCATAAGAGATAACTTTTACCAATTTACTATCTGTAATAGAGATAGGTTTAGAATAGATATATCCAAAGTTCTTAGATGGAGTATCTCCGTCCAATGTATATCTAATAGTGGAGTTGGATTCATTTGTAGATAGGAGTAGTTCTATATTGTTAGGGTAGATATTTCTCTCTCCGATTTTGGTATTGTCTATATATCCAGTTACAACTGGCGGGGTATTGTCTATTGTAAATTTGAAGATAGTTGGGGCTGTTTGGGTGTTATTTAGCTCGTCTCTACCTTGAATATAGATGGTGTGGTTTCCATCTGATAGCTTGGATATATCTATCTTTTCCGATGAGGTTACATATTCGGAGTAACCGCCTCCATCAATTCTATATCTGTAATATGCCAACTTTGGAGCGGTAATTTCGAGGGTTGGAATAATGGTATCAGCCCCGTTTTTACTACTTGTAGCGATGGTAGCTCCATATTCTACATTCTTTACTTTTGCTATATTTCCTATGTAATTGACATCTACATATTTTGCGATTTCACCGCTCCAATTCCCAGCACTATCTACCCCTCGAAATTTGAGAGTTTTTGGTAGATAGAGTTTAAATGGATTACTATATTTGGTCGAATTGGTATCGACATTAGAGCCGTCTATGGTGTAATATATAGTTACTCCACTTTCAGGAGATGAGAGAGTTATCTCAACCTCTCCATTTTCCAAAACTTGCGAGGAGTAGGAGACAGCAGGAGGAGTCCAATCGACTACAATTTTTCCAAAAGTTTTATCAACTCCAACATCTCCATTTTCCAGAACTGGCAAAATATGGAAATAGAATTCCCCCTCTTCACTTATAGGGATAGTGAGAGAATTTGTAGAAGCTGAAACCTCATTAGCTGAGTTGTCATCTTCTAAATTTGAAGTGGTATTTTTATCAAATTTCCAAAGGTATTTACCTAGCTTCTCCCCATCTCCAACTGATGGAGTTGTCCATGCAATAGTGATAGACTTCTGATTAGAAGCAACTCCTATTGTGTGAGTTGGAGAAGATATATCAAACTCTCCAATTGCCCCAAAAACTATTTGAGTGATTACTAAAATATAGAATATCAATCTTTGCAATACCAAACTCCTAATATGACTACTATATAATCATTATTCCATAAATTTCTGCAAAGTGCTAATAACATCATTGTGATTATTGTTCTTAGCATATTCAAAAATTGGAGTAATATCTAAGTTGCTATTTTCTTCTAATAGTATCTGTATCATTGCAATAAGTAGATTTTTAACTTTCAAGGCTCTATCATGAACTTGCTGTCTAAAATGTGGAGATGACCATTTGCCAGTTGAAATATTGTGAGGCTTGTCAAATATATCTATATCTTTCTCATTGTAGTTTTTTAGAATTCTTTTGATTGATGTTGTATCGAAGTTATCGATATTGTTTAGCAGTTCCTTGTTTGTGGTTGTGTTATCGGTTACTGTTTCTGTTGTGTCTTCTTTTTCTATGTTTCCATATATGTAAATTCTAGCCTGTTTGTAATCTAATTCATCAGCCATCTTTTTTATTACATCTATCTTTTGTAATTTCTTTGCATGTTTGAATAGTCTTTGTTTCATATTCGGATTAGATTTATCGCTAAAAACATTTTTATAAAGTTGTTCGAAATATTGCTTTTCATCTAATCTCTCTCTATTTTTCTTAATCGGTTGTAAGTTAGTTGATATTGGTTGCTGTTTATATTGTTGATTTCGTTGTATATCGTTGGAAGATTTACTTTTTACATCTCTCTTTTTCCTTTGTTTAACTATTCCTAATAGTTCCCAAATACGATGGTAATCATTTTCAACAATATACAGATTCTTCTTACTACGAGTAATAGCTAAATAGAGAGCATTGATATACATTGTTGAAGGGATATATTGTGAGCGGTTAATAGTTTGGTCAAATACTTTTTTATTTGCAGACACAAAATTGAACAATACAACATTATCATATTCCAAACCCTGCACATCTTGGATAGTCAATATATTAGGGGTATCTAATATCTTATGTTCAAAAAATATTTTTGCTTCCATTTTCATTCTTTTGTCAAAAGCTATAATCACAATGTTTTTTTTATGTTGAATCTCTTTTTTAATTTCATTTACTTTATCTCTTTTGAAAAAATAGATATTTCCAGGTTTATCAGATATTGAATTTATTGAAATACTTGTCTCTTTATCTGTTAAATTAAATCGTGATTGTTTAATGTCAAGTAACTTATTAGCAACATCAACTATCTTAGTGGGTATTCTATAACTGTTTTCAAAGACAATAACACTATCTTCATCTTTCCCAATTTGAAATAAGTTTTTAATCTTTGTCCAAGAGAAAAAAGTCAAATTGACCATTTGATGGGTATCACCTGATAGAATATAGTATTCGCCAAGTTCTGTTAAAAATTTGATTTGAGCAGTTGTAAAATTTTGAACATCGTCAATAATAACTAAATGAAAACGGTTCTGAGTTTGGGCAATATTTAGTTTAGAAGATATATAGATATTTTGGTCTATTAATCTGTTTTTATCTAAGTATTCAAGGTATTTTTCAAATACATCATAAACATGATTTCTATTTGATTTTGGGAATACCGCCTCATTTTTTCCAAGTTTCAAATATTCATCTCTTGATAGATAAGGTTTATTATGGACTGCTGTAATTACTCCGTGAAACTCTTCATAATACTTTTCAATATCTTTATCTTTCAACTTGTATCTAAATGCGAAATCTTGAAACTTACGAAAATCTACATAGTTGGATATATTGATGAGGTCGTTAAAAGTTTGAAATTTGATACGACTATTATATGGACATTGCAATGACCTATATTGTTCTTGGACACTTTTAATAAGATTTTTTGAATGAGACACATAAATAATTTTCTTATGCAATTTAGCAAAATTACATATTTGATTTATTAAAGCCTGAGTTTTACCGCAACCTGTGCAACCTTTTAGAATTGTGCTTCTATTTTGGTGTGTAAGCTGTGAAAGTTTTTTATTATCCCCATTATCTTTATGTTGAGTTTGCGGTGTTTTATTCGGTTTGGGGATATAGAACTCACTTTCATTAATAGGTTTTCCTCTTAAAAACTTAGAGATTGAGTAGTTATGTTTTTCAATATATTCTAATACTAATATTACTTTTCGTTGTTTATGGTGGAACTTGAAAAGTATTCTATTACTTTTATCAACTTTAATCCTGCTAAATTTACCATTGATAATTTTCACATTTTGGAAATATCCATTAGTCAACTGTTTAAGGGTTTTTTGTAAAATCGGTAAATCCTTAGGAAAGTCTTTATGAAATAAAAGTTGGTATTTAGCCATTAAATGCCTTTTGGAAATATGATTTATAAAATAAAAATTAAAAATATTATACTTGATAACTATTTAAGAGGTTGAAATGTTATGAGAAGATTAGAGAGGGATAGTCAGATTTATAATGAGGATTAGAAAGAGTTGCTATTTAGAGGGTGGAGTAAAACTCCACCATCAATATTAATGTTCCTCTATGAAACTACCCATAGCGATTTTTCCGCCAATTTCTAATCTATCAACAACTTTATAAGTTGTTAAATCAACTTTGACAAAAGCACCTTCCTCGGTTAAGAACATATAGAAATATCGCCCATCTTCTGAAAAATGATATTTAGGGTGGGATTGAGTTTGAACCTTGCCTATTTTATCTTTTGGCAACTTGCTAACTTCAACATCTGCAATTTTTGTATCGTTGTAAGTGTCCATAATCGTGATAAAGCTATCTTTATGGTTGATGACAATAGCAATATCACCAGCTCTACTATGTTCCATTTCAGCAGTGTGTCCTGCACCTTTACCAGCTTGTAAAGTTTTAATTATCTTCATTGGAGAAGTAGAATAATCGATTACGAATAGAGTTCCTTCGTCTGAACCAACATATATTTTTTGAGTTCTTTTAATAAAATTGAGGTGATGAACTCCCATCTCATTCTTAGATAAGCCATCTTTTTTGATTTCTAAATTTTCAAGGATAGATAATCCTTTATTTGGTTCGAAATACAATTTTAGGACAGATGGATAAGCACTATCAGACCCCTCAGCTGTTGCATAGAAAATAGGGAAGTATCGTCCATTTTTGTTATGTCCTTTCATTCCATGAACATCAGGCGGTATAAGATTATGGACAGGTGAAGGTGTATCAATTTCATTAATCTTTTCAGCACTATATTCATCTCCATTATTCACCAATTTATAAGTAGTAATTTTCATAGCCTGTCTATCTATAACTACAAAGTGTTCATCATCTAACCAGTGAGGGTGTCCAGATGCAAGTGTTCCACTTGATACATAACTATGCCCACTTGTGGTTGGGTATGTAACCTCATCACGACCAGCAACGGCTAATAGTTTATCAGTGCGACCATCAATAATGGCTACCATTGGTTTGTCCGTTCCTGAAACTGATACTAAACCAGTATGTTTATTTATATCCATACTTCTTGGGTGGAATGGAATATCAATAGTGTTAATAATTGAGTTTGTAGAGCTATCAATAACATCAATAGCATCACTTCCTCTATTATCTACATATAATTTTTTATTTTTGGAGTGACCTTGACCTTTTATCTTGATAACCTCAGCTGCATAGCTCTTTTCATGTCCTGTATAGATTTCATCTATTAGTTTCATGTTCTCAACATCAACTACAACAATTCTATTATTTTCTTTATCTCCAAAATAGGCGGTAGTCTTTTTTATTTCCCTTTGACCGTATCGTTTATCCCGGTCGTCTCGATCATTGTTTTCATATCTATTGTCTCGGTCATTGTTTCCATATCTGTTGTCTCGGTCATTGTTTCCATATCTGTTGTCTCGGTCATTGTTTCCATGTTGTTTGTATTCATTCTGGTCATTTTGAGAACTAATATTCTTACTATTTCCAGTTCCAGAACTAATATTCTGACTATTGCCATTGTAAGACATACTAGCACTAGTAGTGTTGCCACTACCATCATTATTATCACTGGTATCGTCTATATTACAGCCCTGTAATATCATGAGAGCAATGATGGATATTGTAGCTTGTTTATAAAACTTCATTATTATCCTTTTCAATTTTGAATATACGATATATATCGTATCAATCACATTATTATTTAAAGAATGTATGTAGTATCTATTATTTAGGTTTTTCTGTTCTATTGATAATGTTTTTTACATTCTTCAAATCGACTATTTTTCCAATCACCAATAGGTTTGATTCAGCAGTGATTAGAGTATCTCCTTTTGGCATTGGAATAAAACTCCCTTCCTTCATTCTGATACCTACAATAGAAACATTTAGCAATGTCCTAAGTTTTATATCTTTCAATCTCTGTAAAACAACCCAACTATATTTGGGGACAAATACCTCTTCAATATCAATGGCTGTATCATTGGAATAGAGGAAACTTTCTAAGAGATTTTCAAAGTCGGGACGAACTGCAACCGTGCTAATTCTCTGGGCGGTTAGGGCTGTTGGTAAGACTACACTATCAGCTCCCAATTTTCTAAGCTTATCTGCACTCAACCTACTTTTAGCACTTGTAATAATTTGGAAAGGTTGATGAGGTCGATACTCCTTTTCAAAAAGTCGAATAGAGACGATAAGAGCAATATTGTCAGATTCCTTTTCAGAGAGGGTAATTACCCCCTTTGCCAATCCCAAATTTGCCCGTTTCATAGCTATCTCTGTATGTGGTTCAGCTTGTAGAAAATAGGGAAATTTCAGCTGTCTAGCTCTCTCTTCAAAACCTTCACTAGGGTCTATTACCACAAAAGGGATATGGTTTTTTCGTAGATTACTAGCAATCTCTATTGTATAGTCATTCAAGTAGTAAAGGACAAAATGGTTTTTCAATCTTGCTATTCTATATAACATTCTTCTAACCTTGAAAATGTGGATAATATCTCCATTGGTAGCCACATTTACCACGATACCAACAGCGAGGGTAAAAACAGCAAAACCGACAATAATAAGGGTGATAGTGAAAATCCGACCGAGGGGAGATATTGGGGCTATCTCTCCAAATCCAACAGTTGTAAAGGTAATCCCTGTTTGATAGATAGCATCAATGAGGGAAAAATTATCGATAAGAATATAACCGAGCGAACCAATAAGCATGGTTAGCACGGTTATAATAAAGGGTAGTCGAAAGTGTCTAAGCTCGTAATAGAGGGCTTGGTCTAAAAATATATCTTCTTTTGAGTTCTCTTTTTTCTCTAAAAATTCTAATAGATTTTTTCTATTTTTCACAATAGATATAAGGCTACATTAGCCCTTTCTTTTTTAAAGTCCTAAGCTCTTTTGCTGATATTTTCATCTTTTTCATAGTTCCATCACTCAAAACAACTTTTACACTTCTCAAATTTGGTAAAAATCTTCTCTTTCTCTTATTG